>NZ_JAVLSP010000189.1:0-1749 GCF_031528575.1 Candidatus Sororendozoicomonas aggregata | reverse complement strand
TTTCGACGATCTAAGTAACGCATGGGTAGGAGATAAGTTTCCCTGGTAATGTGGGTTGTATAAGAGTTATACGATAGTTGTCAAAAAATCGCTTATCCTCAATAAAACAGGGAGGCTCTATGCCAAATCCTCCTTATACCTGTAGGCACTGTGGAAGGGCGTTTGACAGGCTCGATACCCTGGAGCAACACATTCGAACCCATACCGGAGACAAGCCCTATATATGCCGATTCTGTGGTAGGGGGTTTACCCAACAGGCTACTCTCACTGACCACATCCGAACCCATACCGGAGAAAAGCCCTATAAATGCGATGTATGCGGGAAAGGCTTTACCCGATCGGGCGGCCTCAAGGTCCACAAGAGAACCCACACCGGGGAGAAGCCCTTCCTATGCCATGTTTGTGGTAAACGCTTTTCGCAACAGGCTAATTTGAATTCACACAAGTGTGGTGTTAAGACGTGCTTTTATTGCCCTGTCTGTCAAAACAGGTGGTTCAGGTCTGACAAAACCCGCGAAGCACATGTGCTGAAGGATCACCCCGGCTACAATCAGAATCAATTATCCATAAGTCCACCGCGACAGCCCCAGGCATCCACTACTTATGCGCAAAGTCCCTCCGAAGTATCCATTAATCTACAGACAATCCCGGGCGTTGGCACGATCTGCGCCGTCACTCATACGATGACGTCTTTGGCGACGGGAATCGTCACCACCGCAGCGCAGATAAGTGGTCCCTCTGGAGAAACCGTCGTTTTTACTCAAACGAGAACGACAGCGAGATCCGCAACCAGCACAGCTACAGGACCAGTTACAAGCGCGGCCAGCGCTCAACCGTATCCAGTCGAAATAGCAGCGGTCGCGCAACAAGCCCCGGGGCCTTCTTTTTTCGTGCCTGAAAACCCACAGGATGTGCCAATAATGGATTTCGACGATCTAAGTAACGCATGGGTAGGAGATAAGTTTCCCTGGTGATGTGGGTTGTATAAGAGTTATACAAAAGTTGTCAAAAAATCTGCTTATCCTTAATAAAACAGGGAGGCTCTATGCCAAATCCTCCTCATACCTGTAGGCACTGTGGAAGGGTGTTTGACATGTTGCATGTCCTGGAGCAACACATTCGAACCCATACCGGAGACAGGCCCTATGTATGCCGAATCTGTGGTAGGGGGTTTGTCCAACAGTCGACTCTCACTGACCACATCCGAACCCATACCGGAGAAAAGCCCCATAAATGCGATGTATGTGGGAAAGGCTTTGCTCAATCGGGCGCCCTCAGGGTCCACAATAGAACCCACACCGGGGAGAAGCCCTTCCTATGCCGTGTTTGTGGTAAACGCTTTTCGCAACAGGCTAATTTGAATTCACACAAGTGTGGTATTAAGACGCGCTTTTATTGCCCCGTCTGTCGAAACAGGTGGTTCAGGTCTGACAGAACCCGCGGAGCGCATCTGCTTAAGGATCACCCCGGCTACAATCAGAATCAATTATCCATAAGTCCACCGCGACAGCCCCAGGCATCTACTAGTTATGCGCGAAGTCCCTCGGAAGTATCCATTAATCAACAGACAATCCCGGGCGTTGGCACGATCTACGCTGTCATTCATACGATGGAGTCTTTGGCGACGGGAATCGTCACCACCGCATCGCAGATAAGTGGTCCCTCTGGAGAAACCGTCGTTTTTACTCAAACGAGAACGACAGCGAGATCCGCAACCGCAACGGCAACCGCAACCGCAACCGCAACCAG
>NZ_JAVLSP010000188.1:0-1769 GCF_031528575.1 Candidatus Sororendozoicomonas aggregata | reverse complement strand
TTCTGCTTCTGAGGATAATAGTGGGGCTATTTGACGAAGAAGCAGGAATTTTTAGACCAATTTATCGCAACCGCAGTAGGGTAGTCTATTCTCGGACAGACTCCTAGGTTATGGCAACACGGATAAAGCGCCCGGCGCTGTGTTTCGGGCACCGGGGGTGGGCCATTCGTCCGCCCACTCGCCCTGGTTAGCCAGGATATCATCAGGAATAATGTGTCGGGTATTGTGTGCCCTCTGGGGAAACAAAATACCGTCTAAATGATCTGCTTCGTGCTGAAAGACACGTGCGGTAAAACCATCAAGTGTTTTTTTTATCACCTGACCTTTTTCATCCATTCCCCGTGCTGTGATTGTTGAGGGTCGTTCAATCCATCCTCGCAACCCCGGCACCGACAAACACCCCTCCCAGGCCCAGCATGTTTCGGTAGAAAAGCTGTGGATCACAGGGTTAATCCATACCTCAAAGGGCACAGCAGGCGCTTGAGGATAGCGCTTTTTGGCGGCTGCTGTCAGCCCCAACAGCATCACCCGTGCTGACCAGCCAACTTGTGGGGCGGCGATACCAATGCCTCCGGCACTCGCCTGCGCATTTTTAAGGGCTGATAGCTTCTGGCGGAACGCCTCTGTCCCTATGGTCTGCGTGGGTACTTCGGGCTGGGTTTCCAGCAAAATTCTGCTGCCCATCAGGACAATCTCCGGGGTGGACTGTTCAGACACGCAAAAATACCTCTGCTGGCCAGAAGCCTGTCCGAGAATAGACTGCCCTACCGCGGTTGCGATAAATTGGTCTGAAAATTCCTGTTTCTTCGTCAAATAGCCCCGCTATTCTCCTCAGAAGCAGAAATTTTATCCTCAATTTCTCGCAGTCCTCGCTACGGGCGCTATTCTCGGACAGGCTCCCGGGAAAGGGTTCGCTGGTGTGTTACTCCAAGAGTCTCCCTCACCGTTTTACCGGTAAATATCCCTTGCGGGAGACCCGTCACTGCTTTTACGTAGGCCAGGTAGTCGGTGAAGGAGACCAGTCAATGCTTTCATGGGGTCTATCGAAATGTTTGACAAAGCGTTCATCAAATGACTTATCCCCAAAGTTGCCATCACTGTCACCTCTGGCACCATTATCATCATATCGGATTATAGCTTCGGTTTTTTCTCCAGCAAGCATGATACTGACCATCGTCCGCGCAAATAAATTGTATTGTTCTCGTAGGGCATTTTCTTCAGTTCCCGGGCTGAAGAACCGCTTTTTACCGGCTTCACTCATTTTACCGTACAAGTGTTCATAGGATTGACCAATGAGGCGAGGCATTCTGTAAAAAAGTTGGTTGCCCATATCTATTTGATCATACCTTCCTGATGGTTGAGCACATATCAACCTGGCCATCGCTTCGGATACGGTTTCTTGGCGGTCAACGGGCTCACGTGTTTTTCTGCCGTTGCGTATCAATCTTTTCAATCGGGGCTCTGCCAGCTCATGAATACAGTCAAAAAAGGATTGGGTAGCGATTTTATAGGTATTTAAATAACTTTCAGGAATACGGTCTAATGGTGCTGTGTCGGCTACCATGTTGGTTTTAGCACGTCTTAATTGTGTCATATTCCCATGAAGTTCTTGAACAACTTCCTCCATGGGCCTTTTTTCCAGACTATCGCGGGGTTTCAATCCAGGAAATGGCTCGTCAGGGGGTGACGGTTGGGCTATCGGTTCAGGCGCGGAGGGCGTGGGTATTTCAAGGTGGGGTGCCTCTGCTGATTCGGGCGGGAGGGGCGTT
>NZ_JAVLSP010000187.1:0-1884 GCF_031528575.1 Candidatus Sororendozoicomonas aggregata | reverse complement strand
GCCACTGCCCTGATAGACAGCCCTCTCCACAGAGACCGCCCCGTAAGGGGTTTCATAACATTTAGCAACCTGATGCTTGTAGGAAAGCTTTCGCCCATTAACGACGACAGCCGCTCGTCCTGGAATCTCATAAAGATCCAGAATCTCGGCCGTACCGAGTCTCCCGGCTTCATTCAGGGCTTGTTGAAGACTGTCTTCACTGGCAAGCATATTGCTTTTCTGGACGGGGACTTCGATCTGAATGGTTATTGATTGGCTGTTACGGGATACAATAGAGGCGGTCATTATGATATCAGGCAGTTGGTGGCTATTTTCTGATATCAGAGTAGACACTTTCTGTTCTGTCAACACGGCAATTTATTGTATTAATCAGAAAGAACACCCTTTATGGGTGTCCTTTTTTTTAACCCCTGCTATTCAAACCCGAAGTGACGCCCTTTACCTTTAGATGTAACGACTATTTGTGCCTTACCCGGTTTTTCACTACCGTAAGCGGCATGCTGAATCTGTCTGTTGGTAACATTTAAATGTTTATCTATATCAGAAATACTGAGAGTTTGATTCCCACCTTTAAGTGAACAGTAATTTTGTTGATTTCTCGTACTGAAAGAGTAATCACCACAGGTAAACTTTATCGTCATATCAGGACCAAAGAAACACTTCTGAGTCGCAGACCAGGAAATTGTCTTATGTTTCGAGATCGACTTAGGTGGATTTTTGACCCATTCACCATGCGTAAGACGAGCGTTTATTGTGCAGTCATAATTGGTGTTGTTAATAAAACTGACTTCCAAAGTTCCCTCTGGGTGAATTATGGCAAAACTAACATTTGTGAAAAACATCATGTAAATGAAGGTTACAATAGCGGGTAATACTCTGTTCATTTCAGATACTCCATACTATAAAACAGTGACCATTTGAGCACCTGGTCTGTAGTAGTCACAACCTGACCTGACACTTACCCGACATAAGTCGTTTTTACCGTCAGGTTAGATTCAGGCTATCTGCTTTTCCTTACAGATCGTTTTGCTGTCTTCCAAGGTCTGCATAGGTGTCCGACCACAACACATCTTACCCCTGATGGGTTCGCTTGTTGTTGTAATCATCTATCCAGACATCCAAATCCTTCTGAAGTTCCGTTAAATCCGTATAAACCTTCTTTCTGAAGGCAATCTGATAAAATTTGTTGAGAATCGTCTTGTGGAAACGCTCACAGATGCCATTGGTCTGTGGGTGCCTCGCCTTCGTCTTTAGTAAGTCTTATTTTTGAAGAAAGCGAACTGCGCCTCTATCTGGCCGGGGCAGGTTATAGCGCCGAACATATCAACAAAACGCTGGTTATGCTGCGCTCGGCGGTGAATGCCCCCAACCAGTCATTGATGGCGGTGAACAAAGCCGTTTATCAACTGCTGCGTTACGGTGTTTCGGTAAAAGTGGCAGCGGGGGCCAATGCCGAAATGGTTCAGCTGATTAACTGGGGGCAGCCAGAAGAAAACCGCTTTGCCGTGGCAGAATATGGATCAGTTCCTGCCCAAGTGGCGCTGGTACCAGCAAGAGTTGGACCGGTTGCCCCTGAAGGAAGAATGTTGGGAGGCTCAGAACAGATCTGGCGTACCATCCCATCAAGATAACGGAGTTGGTGAGTGAACACGTCCTATAATGCAGCTGCCTTATTCACCGGCGAGGAGTTTCAAACCATTGCCAGGAGCCTGTCCGAGAATAGACTACCCTACTGCGGTTGCGATAAATTGGTCTAAAAATTCCTGCTTCTTCGTCAAATAGACCCGCTATTATCCTCAGAAGCAGAAATTTTTATCCTCAATTTCTCGTAATCCTCGCTACGGGCGCTATTCTCGGTCAGGCTCCTAGGAGCCTGTCGGACTT
>NZ_JAVLSP010000186.1:0-1975 GCF_031528575.1 Candidatus Sororendozoicomonas aggregata | reverse complement strand
AGTCAATTTGCAATCAAGTACAGAAATCCCATATGGCTTATTGCTATAATCTTTATAAATATTTCTTATATTAAGGCCACTTGAGCTTATGCAGTCAAGTAATCCTGGCATTCCCATATAGTTCATCTGAATTTTATCAGTTACCTTTTTTTGTAAGTTCTCAATAACTGCTGGATAGCTGCAAAATTCTGACTATCCGTCTATCCTTTTCTCATGCATATCTCAAACTATCAAGGGCAAGTGGTCTCTTCTGAAAAAATCCTGAAGCTCGTCGCTCAGCAGCAGGAACAGATCACCCAGCAGCAAGAACAAATCGCAAAGTTACAAGCGCTTGTTGAGACACTACAAGCTGAGATTCGTCGTTTAAAAAAACTTCCGCCGAAGCCTGATATTAAGCCCAACACAAAGCCAGGGCAGGATGAGAGTAAGGATGACAGTGGTTCCGATGATGACACACCCTCCGGGAACTCAGAGAAGCCCAAGGTCAGTAAACCTAACGAAAAAACACCAAAGTTACACCAATATCCACATTAAACATTAAAAGGCGACCCATGAATCTTTTGCGTTTTACCAACACTCTCTTAGCGCTTTTATTGATAACACCCGCCTGGCTAATGGCTAAAGGCTACTATCCTAATAATGCGTCACATGCAATTAGCCTGAGTTTTGATGATGCAAAGTCGTCACAAGTCGATATTGGTTTACCGATACTTGATAAACATAATGTCAAAGCAAGCTTTTATTTAATACCAGAAAAAATGATGGCTCGCAAAGATAAGTGGTCCTTGGCTGCTAGAAATGGGCATGAAATTGCGAATCATACAGAAAGTCACTTATGTACAGGTAATTTCCGCTGGTTGCGTGAAAAAGGCAAAGGCTTAGAGCAGGTCGACTTGGCATTTATAAAAAATGATATTAGCACTGCGCAAAAAAAAATATATAACTTAACCAACAAGCAAGCAGTGGGTTTTGCTTACCCGTGCGGTGAAAAGTTTGTTGGCAGGGGTGAGCAGGTTAAAAGCTATGTGCCAATTGTGGCAAACATGTTTGAATATGGCCGTACCTGGAATGACGAGACTGCAAATGATCCCAATTATTACGATCCGGCACAAGTACGCGCTTTTCCAATGGATGGTAAAACGTTTGAAGAGATAAAAGCGCTGTTAAACCGGGTTAAATTTGAAAATGCTTGGATTGTTTTAGCGGGTCACGAAGTAGGAAGCAAAGATTTATATTCGGTTGATAAGGTTATGTTAGAGCAACTGATCGTGTATTTAAAAGACCCTAAAAATGGCTTTTGGTTAGGCACAGTCGCTGAAGTTAATCGTTTTATTCAAGCTAAGAAACGCACTAATACTCCGTCCGGCAAAAAATGATAGTTGAGCGGATGCTATTCTAATAACTCCGATTCCATAATGCCGGAGTTATTATGACACAGAGTATGAACGTAATGGTGTCAGCAACCTGTTCATGATGTTTGAACCCTTAACAGGTTGGCGGCATGTTGAGGTGACTGATCGCAGGACAGCGATTGATTGGGCTCATCAAATCAAGTTCCTGGTCGATGTTCGCCACAAAGACGCAGAGAAAGTTATACTGATTGGAGACAACTTGAACACGCATTCTCCCACATCACTTTATAAAGCTTTTTCCCCAGAAGAAGCCCGCAGAATGATTGATAAGCTTGAGTTTCATTAGACCCCAAAGCATGGCAGTTGGCTGGATATGGCCGAAATTGAGCTGAGTATACTGAGTCGCCAACGTCTGGATCAGCGTATCCCTATCCAAGACAGCGCATGATTAAGGTGGTTAATAAAGTCAGTGGCGCAGGGCAATAACCGAACAAGTATAAGAAGCAGTCTTAAAAGTCATGCTCCTACTGCGGCTGCGATAAATGGGTCTAAAAAGTCGCTTTTGTTCGTCAAATAGTCCCGCTATTCTCCTCACAAAAGCGACTTTTTATCCGCCATTTCTC
>NZ_JAVLSP010000185.1:0-2000 GCF_031528575.1 Candidatus Sororendozoicomonas aggregata | reverse complement strand
ATCAATTTGCTTAAATAGGTCAACTATTCGCGCAAATTGATCGAAAATTCTGACTCGCCCTACTGAATTTTATGCTCGAAAGCATAAGTCCGACAGGCTTCTAGAGAAGACGGTGAGTATAATTACGAAACGGCGTATTGTTTGAGCTTTTTCAGAGGTCTGACTTTCACCTGAATAGAGGCAGGCTTAGCCGGCACATCCATTAATTCACCAGGCTTGAATGGGTTGGGAACGCCCTTTCTGGCTTTTGTGGCGGCTTTCTTCTTAGTGACAATTTTTAACAGGCCCGGCAGCACAAATTCGCCACACCCCCGCTTTTTCACATGCCTTTCAATCAACTCATTCAACTCGTCCATCACCGCACTGACCTGCTTACGGGTAAGCCCGGTATTCTCAGCAATTTCAGTCAACATCTGTGACTTGTTATATCTGTCTTTAATAACAGGTGCTTTCTTTGCAGCCATGCTACTCTCCTGATGAATATCCATTTGTTAGGGGTGTGCTTTTGTTTGAAACAAAAGCACGATCTGCCACTACACCAGGCTGATTCCGGCATCTCTCTGCAGTCCTTGCAGATTCTGTTTGGCTAGGAGCCTGTCGGACTTAAGACAATTTCGGCCTAAAATCCAGAAAGTCCGAGAAAGTACGGCCAGAATTTCCGATCAATTTGCTTAAATAGGTCAACTATTCGCACAAATTGATCGAAAATTCTGACTCGCCCCACTGAATTTTATGCTCGAAAGCATAAGTCCGACAGGCTCCTAACGTTGGAACGTGTATTTTTCTACAACGTCCCAGACAGCGAAGCTACTAGATGCTTACGAACACTATAATATCAGCATTTTTCCACGTCGAGTCTTTTTTACCACCGAATTTCACCTTTTTTATTGAGTGAATGTCGCGGCCTTGTGTATTAATTCAGCCTGTCAAAACAAATAATCAATAATTTATAAAAAGATCAGCCGGTTAGCACCCACTTGGGGGGTTATCAGGGTGTGAAGCATCAATCACTGCCCTGAACCTGATAAAATGCCGGGAATAACCACTATCTGGAAAAGTCCCCTATTATTTGAGCTGAATACCCAATATGGGTTACATTAAAACAGGAAAAGACATCGTTATTGGTACTGCTTTCCGCTAAACAGGTTTGTCCCTACTGACCTTCATTATGCTTTGATAACAACGAAAAGGACTGTGTCTTGATACAACTGAAATTTATTCATTCACTATCAGGAATCCTGTCGCTACTGCTGATTCTGGTAATGAGCATGACAAAAACTGGCGCATTAGCCCTCCCACTTCCACAAGCTTCCACAGCATACACGCTGCTTTTGGCAACAACTGTCGGCAATCTGTTGCTCGGTGCCTATTTAGTTCAGCGCCATGGTTTTAAGCAATTTGTACAAGTGACAGGTTCAGGCTTTGTGCTTCTGAGTTTAGTGCTGGCACTGTGCCTGATATTCAATCCTTCCCTTACATTGGGTACTATTAATGCTACACACGCTATCCATAGCCTGTTTGTTTTGGGGGCAGCCTGTCACTTTCTGGTTAATCTGAATGCACTTAACCCTGTAGCAACAGAGACCGGGGGCCGTGATGAAAGTCGTGAAACCGGCACGGTCAAATGGTTTAACGTGAGCAAGGGTTTTGGCTTCATTACCCGTGACCAGGGTGATGATGTTTTTGTTCATTATCGGGCCATTCGGGGCGACGGGCACCGCACCTTATCAGAAGGTCAGCGCGTGGATTTTACTGTGATAGAAAACAGCAAAGGCTTACAAGCTGAAGATGTCAATGCTGCCAGGGGGCGCTGAACCCGAGCCTGAGCCTGAACCTGAAAGAAGCAGTCTTGCGTTAAGGCTGCTTTTAGAAGCAGTCTTAAAAGTCTGCCCGTAGCGAGAACCGCGAGAAATGGCGGATAAAAAGTCGCTTTCGTGAGGAGAATAGCGGGACTATTTGACGAACAAAAGCGACTTTTTAGACCCATTTATCGTAGCCGC
>NZ_JAVLSP010000184.1:0-2080 GCF_031528575.1 Candidatus Sororendozoicomonas aggregata | reverse complement strand
TGTAGAGGGGGCGTACGGTTCGAGGGAGCCAGATCTTGCCGAGATTCTTTTCAAAAAATTTGCTTGCATTGCGACCCCGGTTTGCCTGGTACTTTGGGGGTTCGAATTTGTATTGGAGCTGCTCGAAGAGTGGCGGGAACTGGGTGATCCATACAGCTACATTGCTGCCTTTTATTATTTTACCGTGGTAAAGTTATTTGGCTTTGCTTCAGTGATCGCTGAATATACAGAGAAAGTCGTTAATACGCAGTATGAGAATCTCAATACTACCATATTCTACTTATTGCCATTACTTTACCTGTCACTCATTGGGTTGTTTGGATACTTTTTAAAAATAAAAGGGTATCTTAAAAAGGTCATTTTTATTTGGTCTTTACCATTAGTTGTTGGTGTTGCCTGGTATATTTTATATACGGGATTTTTATGGCTTTTTGCTAGTAATTAAAAGTCTAACTCTGTATGATGGTAATAGTATTTTATATATTAAAATAGGGTTGGCGTCATGAAAAAAATATCCATTGCTCTAGGGCTTGTAACAACAATTATCTCCTATGGAGCGTTTGCGTTTACAATTAGCTCTATGAATGTAAAAGAGATGTCAAAAGATGAGCTTGTAACTGAGTATCATCAACTAGCAGGTCTTTTAGATACAATATCTGAAAAAAATGAAAGTGATTACCAAAAGACAGATATGGATATTTGTAAGAGATTTAAAAGGGTTGATGCTAGATTAAGTTTAGGTTATATGACTGATATTGATTATGGTAAAACAAAAAAATTCACATCTTTGTGTAATTATATAGCAGTAAAAATTGATTGAAAATGAAGTGGGATTTCCCACTTCATCGTTCCATTGCTCTCCTGTTATGCTCCTCGATCCTTTCTCTTATGGCTCTATTCGCTGGGTGGCGGTTAGGCGAATTTTTACTGCCATCCTTAATATCATTTTTATTGTTGTTTTTATTGTCATTGTTTGGTTTTCTCTTAGGTAGTTTCGGTACTCCTGCTTTCAGTGCTTCAGTTGCGATACCGCCAGCCAAAGCTGCTGCTATACTGGGTATTTGCCTCAAAACATAACACAGTATAATCGTCACAACACCTAAGGTAAGCGATAATCCAATAGGGCTAACATCTTTATCAGTTGCTGGATTCATTGATATAAATTTATCAAATATAGCTATGCAGCTCGTTATAACTAAAACACCTAACGTCATCACAAGAATGTTTTCTATGATTTTTCCTATCCAGTTATCAAAAAACTTTCTAGACCAAGGAAATATGAAAGCTGTGACAAATATTGGCCCGAGCATAAGAAAAATACTCAGCAAGAATTTTGCCCCGATAATCATAATTCCCGCAATCACAGTAATAATTGTATAGGAAAGCATCATGGTTCCAGATAACATCAACCACGTCCAAGTGGAACCCTTAATGAAGGTAAAACGATCCCAGCAAGTGGTGGGAGTAGGTCACTAAAAAGGCATCTATTCATCAAATAACAACTTACTGGTGGCTGTATGGATAAAGAAAAAGCAATATCAATTATAGAATCATTAGCAAATGGAGTGGACCCGGTTACAGGTGAAATTTTCCCTTCAAATTCCCCATATAATCATCCTGATGTCATCAGGGCTTTGTTCTTTATATTGCGTAATGGAACAAAAGATAATACAAAACGAGTCAAAAAAACCATTGAAGAAAAGCAGCAAATCAATCTGGAAAAAGGTCTTCCCAGAAATTATGGTTTGCTTTGGTCAGATGACGCTATATCTTATGTTATAAGTTCTTTCCAAAATGGCCTTCAAATTATCGATATTGCCGAGCAGGTCGAGAGAAAACCTGGTTCTATCATTGGGTTGCTCAAAAAGAAAGAAATCATATCTGAAGAAGAGGCATTCACATTGAGCCGCCACCTAGGAGCCTGATCGAGAATAGCGCCCTTAGCGAGGATTGCGAGAAATTGAGGATAAAATTTCTGCTTATAAAGAAAATAGCGGGGCTATTTGATGAAGAAGTAGGGATTTTTAGACCAATTTATCGCAACAGCAGTAGGGCAGTCTATTCTCGGACAGGCTCCTAG
>NZ_JAVLSP010000183.1:0-2082 GCF_031528575.1 Candidatus Sororendozoicomonas aggregata | reverse complement strand
TGAGGAGAATAGCGGGGCTATTTGATGAAGAAGCAGGAATTTTTAGACCAATTTATCGCAACCGCAGTAGGGCAGTCTATTCTCGGACAGGCTCCTGGGGCTTCACTTACTTGCCGCCGTGTTGCCGCTTGAAATCTTTTCGGTGTGGGCGGTTTTTTTATGGCTAACTTCTGCCAGTGAATACGGATTCTTTTTATAACTCTTTGGAAAGTTGTGATTTTTTTTCATAAGCAATGCTTGACACATAGGAGGGACCACCCTAGAATTCGCCCTGCGTTTCGAGACAGGCCAATCAACGGCGGATCTCAAAAACGTTTTGGGGCCATAGCTCAGCTGGGAGAGCGCAACACTGGCAGTGTTGAGGTCAGCGGTTCGATCCCGCTTGGCTCCACCAAACTCCAATACGGGTTTAAGTCCCCTTCGTCTAGTGGCCTAGGACACCGCCCTTTCACGGCGGTAACAGGGGTTCGAGTCCCCTAGGGGACGCCATTATTCAGGCGTCGCGTGTAGTTAAAACGACGGATTCGCAAAAGCAGGAAGAAGTCTTTAAAGTCTTCAACACCTGATGTAAAAGATAAAATCGAAGGAATTGCGTCCCCTTCGTCTAGTGGCCTAGGACACCGCCCTTTCACGGCGGTAACAGGGGTTCGAGTCCCCTAGGGGACGCCATATTCAGCGGGAATAGCTCAGTTGGTAGAGCACAACCTTGCCAAGGTTGGGGTCGCGAGTTCGAGTCTCGTTTCCCGCTCCAATTAGAGGCCAGTCATTTATGACTGGCTTTTTTTTATGGCTTGTTTCTAGGAGCCTGACCGAGAATAGCGCCCTTAGCGAGGATTGCGAGAAATTGAGGATAAAAATTTCTGCTTCTGGGGAGAATAGAGGAGCTATTTGATGAAGAAGCAGGAATTTTTAGATCAATTTATCGCAACCGCAGTAGGACAGTCTATTCTCGGACAGGCTCCTGGTACCGCCAAAACCACTGCCGTTGATTGCTATCCCAACAACTTGCTCTTTAACGCTTGCTTCATGGATCTGTTCTGCCTCCCGGTTTTTCATGCTGATTACGGTAATTAAAAGAGACGATTGGTATAACATGTTAAATGACGCATTCTATAAAAAATACCTGTTGAGTCCGCTATCGGCTAGTCATTACCAAAGCGTCATTTCATTGTTAATAAGGGGGTGTTCGTCTTCACTGGGTTTAATAAAAGCGTGTTGTTTTGACGCTTTTATTGATGAGAGATCATGGCCTTTATATTGAATGTCTTTTTTATTTAAAAATATTATTCATGCTTGTAATAAGTTTGGCGATGGTTTGCTAGCATAAATGTATGGGTTCCTGTTGCTAGAAATATTCAGGTGTATTGAATCAATAAAAATTTCAGGCCATGTTATGACTAATGCTTTAATGGGGCTGGCAAAGGGTGGTTCTTGCTCATGGCGTGAGTCATTAAGGAATAATTATTGAGTAATTATTATCCTGTGTATTTGCCTCGATGTGGCAAATAAAGGTGTTTAAGAACGTAATAAAAAGTATTTGTTGATGAATAGAAAGGAAGTCTGTCAATGTCATTAACTCCTCGTGAACATGCGCGACGCTCAATACAACGGCATCTGCTGAACGATTATCTGAAAGTGTATAATCGCAATACGATGCGGGAAATGGGGAATGTGGGCAATATTAGCTGCAATGGTTTAATGTTGGTGAGTAATGTGCCTGTATTAATTGGTGCTGTTTATAATATGCGTATTGTTGTACCTAGTGATAATGGAGAGAGTTCTTTTCTTGATTTTGATGCTCGCTGTCATTGGTGTAAACCGGATGTCGGACCTGAGTTTTTTGATTCGGGTTACAGTATTATCAGTGCGGGTAACGATATGATTGATTTGGTAGACTCATTGAAGAAATACTTTTCTTTTAGTGAGAAATAAGGGAATAACTGTAAAATATCTTTCATGGCTGCTCCTGAGCCTGTAATTAATTTTGTGCGAATAGTTGACCTATTTAAGCAAATTCATCGGAAAATATGGCCGCACTTTCTCGCACTTTCTCGCACTTTCTCGCACTTTCTCGCACTTTCT
>NZ_JAVLSP010000182.1:0-2180 GCF_031528575.1 Candidatus Sororendozoicomonas aggregata | reverse complement strand
CTATTCACTAAAAATTTCCGACTTTTTATCCTCAATTTTCTGCCATCCTCGCTACGGGCGCTATTCTCGGACAGCCTCCTAGCCAGGATATTTCATAAACTCCTTAGAGCCGCATGGAACAAGCAAGGCCAGAAGCATGTTTATGAAATATCCGGGTTAGCGATATCGGTTTAATGGGTTAACCGAGAATAGAATATTGTGTAAACTGCTGTTCAATTTATCTACTTTATTTCTATTTTGTTTGTTCAATGCAATAATTAAAAGGTGAGATCTGAAAACCTCCTCCATCTCATGGGTAATCTTTAAATTGGTAGAGACAAAATAGATATTCTCCTCATACACGACGACACCAGGCAGAAAATTATTATTGTGGGTTTTAAAATCCACAATTTCTTGAGTAGATAACTCTTTCAGTTCCAGTGGCAGAACCGCATTGTACACATATTGATCAGGGTAACTGGGAGTAAAGAAAAAGGCCTCTTTGTCATCATGGAACACCTGGTTGATGGTTTGGTCATTGGAAAAATGCGCCACGCAGTTCATGCCAGTAATTGTACTATAAAGTTCGGCAATTTTTGTTGCATTTTTCATGTGACTGTAATCAACCGCGACATATTTTTCAGCAATATCCACCATTTCTTCAACTATGGCGATTAATCCGTCGACAGTATCATGACCAACCATAATACCATGATTCTTCATAAAGTAGAGATGAGGCTTTTCACGGCCTGAGAGACTTTGCATGTATTGGCCGAAAAGAATGGACACTTCAAGCCCGGGAGAGGCGTATTCAACAAAACCGGCATCTGGGTAAAGATTTGATATAATCTCCCTGGCATCACGGTTTATCAGTAATGCATTAATAATGACAGGATGCAGATGCAGTGTGTATTTAAACGGGAGCAGGGCATGAAGAAATACTTCAGCGGTGGGTTTTATATCCGGTAACTCATTGGCCTCCCTGACCGCTTTATTGGCTATCTTAACACTCTCTTTCAGACTGTATTTTTTCAACAGATCTTTGTTATTTAAAATGTTCAGTATTTTTTCACTGTCAACCGTTACATAACCATGATTCAATTCCGTTTCTGAAAGGACGCAGCCCACCCCCTGAGATACCAGCAATCTGGCTGTATCCACCTTAGCGCCAGCATTCCCCCCGCCAGCTTGCACAAGGTCGAAGCGGCCACCGGCAAACTTACAGATTTTTATCAGCTCTTCAATAATATTATTTTTCATACTCATATCCTTTTGAAATTACATATAATTCACGCAGTATAGCTCAGCGGCTATGACAGCAATGGAAAAGATAATAATTAAAGTAAAAACTATTTTGCCACTAGGAGCTTTTTTTCTACGGCAGCCATCATCATTCCGGCATCTTCCTTACCATCAGTGGATCTCTCCCCTCCACGAGCAACAATGAATGGTTATGCAAGGATTGGGATACCAAAAGTACGGAAAGCACCGTACTTCTAGAGGCTGTCGCGAAACTCTGAAATACACCCCGCACCCGTCATCCTGTAAAGGGAACGTACAGGAACCACACGCTATGGAAGGCACTCTAACCGCACGCATCATCCGGGTTTAGTGATTCACATCCTTATGGCATAGATCCCTTAAAATCCCTGTATGGGATGACGACGGAGAAAATTAAGCGTTTCGCGACACCCTCTCTAGTACGGGGATGAACAACACCATAATATAAGGGTAAAGTCTTATTATATAAGCATAATATCTTATGCTAAATTATTTTCTTTCCCTTATAATTAAAATTCTCTAATACAAAACAATACTGCGGACACTTTCATGCTGCTATAGCTCCGTAATCACTGGGGCGGCGATAAGTATCCATGATTTTTTCATTAGTCATGGCTAAACCTAAGTCATCAAAAACTCTGCACATCAAGTGCTGGTTGAACTTCCGACGTTTCCAACTAGCGATAGATATCACCGTTTCCTCATCTGTACCCTTGTCTCTTCTGTTTTCTAATTTCAGGAGGTTAAGGGCTGAAAATGAGGCGTTGACGTGAGTGTGAATGGCCTCTTTCCGGCGAGACTGGCAGTCCATTAAACCCGTGATTCCCATAGATGCAAGTTGTCTGGCCAAGCCTGTGACTTGTTCAGCGTAAAGGTCAACACGACTCTTCCCTGTTTGATCTAACGTCTGGAAAGCCTTT
>NZ_JAVLSP010000181.1:0-2407 GCF_031528575.1 Candidatus Sororendozoicomonas aggregata | reverse complement strand
GTGGTTCTATTTGCTAAAAATTTCCGACTTTTTAGACCAATTTGCTGCCACCGCAGTAGGGCAGTCTATTCTCGGACAGGCTCCTAGGAGCCTGCGGGTGTTAATGTTGATCTACCGTTAAAACCGGCCAAAGCAAACACGCAGCCAGCGTGATCAAGCAGCGTTGAAATGCGCCAGAATTTTGGTCACATCCCTGATTCGGTTGTTAAAACTCTTTTTGCAGGCACGCTCACCAATGGTGTGATCACCATCACCAAAGGGGCCAAAGCCATCCAGTGTGGGGGTCCCCACAGAAGAAGCGGTGTTGGCGTCACTGACACCGCCGCGCTTTTCGGTGGGTAATGAATAACCAATCACGTTTTCAATTTCTGTTAACAGCTGTTGCTGACCTTCCGTGCTTTCCATAACATCGCGCTGAAGTCCGCCACTGACGGTGATGTTGACGCCAGGCACGCTGGGGTTTGCTACCAGGTGATCAATGGCGCTGATGACACGCTCTTTTTCTGCTGAACAGGTAAAGCGGAACTCAGCCACCAATTGCGCTTTGGGCGAAATGGTGTTGGCACCAATGCCTCCCGACATTTTTCCAGCATTCACGGTCGTACCGGCTTCAAGATTGGTCAGCTCAGTCAAGGCAATCAGCATATGTGCCGCAGCCAAATTAGCGTTACTCCCTTCAGTATATTTATTGCCAGCATGGGCAGCCCTTCCTTCAAAATTGAGAAAAATAGTACCCACGCCTTTACGCCCAATGACTATTTCATTGTTTGCGCCGGCCGCCTCAAACACAAGGCATACGTCGTATTTTTTTGAGAGTTCAACGGTCAGGTGTTTGCTGTCATCACTACCCGTTTCCTCATCACTGACCAGGAGCATATCAATATTCCCGATAGTCCCATATCTCTGGTGGATAGCACGTAAGGCGCTCAGGGCAATATAGTTGCCGCCTTTCATATCACACACCCCAGGGCCATAGATCCAATCTTCATCCTCACCAAATGCTTCGAAGGTTCCCTTGGGAAATACTGTATCCAGATGACCTAGCAGTAAAACTTTTTTTCCTGTTTTTTTGGGAGAAGTGAAATGCAGGTGGTCGCCTATATGTTCTCTTCTGTGACGAACGACACTGTATCCCAACGCCTCCATCCAGCGAGAAAAAATCTGACCATTTTCATCAACACCTGCCTTATTTTTAGTGTGAGAATTCAGCTCAATGATTGAAGCAAGTTCTTTAAAGTCCACTTTTCTACTACGTTTTTTATGGGTTAAAAAACCGCACATGCTAGTGAGAGATCGCCATCAAAGCAACCCCCCGTTAATGTGGGAGAGTGGGTGAAAACTGCGAAATAACACTAAGGAGCCTGTCGGACTTAAGACAATTTCGGCCTGAAATCCAGAAAGTGCGAGAAAATGCGAGAAAGTGCGAGAAAGTGCGAGAAAGTGCGAGAAAGTGCGAGAAAGCGCGTCCAGAATTTCCGGTCAATTGGCTTAAACAGGTCAACTATTCGCACAAATTGATCGAAAATTCTGACTCGCCCTACTGAATTTTATGCTCGAAAGCATAAGTCCGACAGGCTCCTAAGGGTTTAGCCCGGATATTTCATAAACATGTTCCTGGCCTTGCTCGCTCCTTGCGGCTCTAAGGGCAGTTTATGAAATATCCGGGTTAGCTGTTATCACGCTTTTTATCAGGTGTATATTGATATAGATCATTAACTGGTACTATTGTTCATTTACTGGTTAACAATCGACCTGTAAATCGGTATATTTACCGCGCATGATAAGGGATTTCAAAAATTTTATTGATGAGTTTCCGAAGGAGGAGATAGCTTGCTAAAGACAGACGTAAGTCGTCTATTCAAGGTAACTTTGGTAAGAACTCAAAGGATTTTATCGGATAGTTTTTCAGTCATAAATCATCCGTCGTTAATAATTGACTATTTTAGATAGCGTTTTACAGGAATTAATCATGTCTAAGTATACCGTTGGACTCTGGTTGTACCAGAATGGTGGGGGCGAGGCCATCCAACGAAAGCTTATCGACCGGCTTAGAGAGCGAGAAATTGGCGCAATTACTGGTCTGGACCTCGGTCAGGCTATGGCTCACGAGGGTTCTATTGTTTGTAATGGCGTGTTAATGGAAGATCTTGACCTGTTCTTTTCTTACAACGCAGGTCAGCAGACACAATACCAGATGTACCTGTATGAAATGCTGGATCGGTTTATCCCAATGATTAATAACTACCAGTCTTTCGCTTTGACAGAAGATAAATTTAAGACCTCGCACCTGTTGAGTCGCCACGGTATCAATACGCCGGAGTACTGCCTCTGCCGCCATAATAACCTGGATGCCCTCAGGGCCAGTATGGGGGCGTGGGGTGGGCGTGCCGTATACAAACCCACGGAT
>NZ_JAVLSP010000180.1:0-2485 GCF_031528575.1 Candidatus Sororendozoicomonas aggregata | reverse complement strand
GTGACGTCACCCGTCGTTTCTGCCACTGATCTGTGGGTGACAGAGTGGACCGGGCCAATACCTTCAAGTTGCTGTGTACTAGTGATCAATTCAGGCTTGCGGTAGTCAGGGTGTTTTTCGCTCATGTGTTTCTCGTAGGTCCTCTCAAACCTGAAAAACTTTGAATCACAGACAGGGCAATCAAAACGTCCACTCCCTCTGAGATGTGCATCCAGGTGTTGCCCGAGATTACCTTTAGTTCTAAAACTTTTACCACAGGTAGGACAGACAAAGGGCTTTTCATTGGTATGGCTCTGCCGGTGTGAATTTCGGTTACTGCTTGTCGTAAAGCGCTTACCACAGATATCACATGAAAAGGGCTTTTCCCCGGTATGGGTTCGCATATGTTTAGTGAGGGTAGACGATTGGGCAAAACGTTGTTGACAGACATCACACTTGAAGGGTTTTACTCCGGTATGAGTTCGTTTATGCTCTTCTAATCTTATTGGTGCAAAAAAAACCTTATCACATTGATCACAGGGATAAACTGGCATACATACTCCGTGTTTTGTTAAACAAGGTCAGCCTCAGTAAAGTGTAGTTTATGAGACCCTTTGCCCGCCGCTTTTTTGAGTTTGTGGCAGGGGGGCCGGGGAGTGCCGCTGTATTTCCGTACTTCTAGAGGGTGTCGCGAAACGCTTAATTTTCTCCGTCTTCATCCCGTACAGGGATTGTAAGGGATCTATGCCACAAGGACGTGAATCACTAAACCCGCATGACGCGTGCGGTTAGAGTGCCTGCCATACTTCTCCAGAGATTTGGTGAATGTTGACAGAGACTGGGAAAAACTCGGTCTTTATGCACGGCAGCTGACAATTACTGATGAAACCATTAACACGCGGACTTGTTATTCCAATGACTATTTACCTGAGCATCCCCATGCGACGTTTCCGCCATTAGACGGCGCCTATATTTCTGAGTTAAAAGCCTCTTGATTCCAATATTTCACCATCATGCTCCTGGTCTCGCTGGCTCTGTGGTAGTTTTGTCTGGTCGATCGTACGCACCAGTACGATGCTCCCTGGAAAAATTCCATAGAAGCCCGCGCGCAGGGAAGACTAATCAAAACGTGAGGGGTTCTGTTCGCCATGAAGCAAGGGCTTCCAAGTCTTCCCCCATTAATTCGTTGTAATCCGTGGATACACTTCCGGGGTCGGCAGTGTTTAATGGTTGAACCACTGCACAAGAAAATCCCGAGCTTTGTGAAACGGTTGCTATTGTTGCCGTGGCTGTTTCTGTTCGGGTAAGAACGGCGCTTCCAACACGGGACGCTACCTGTGACACATAAGTGACGTCACCCGTCGTTTCTGCCACTGATCTGTGGGTGACGGAGTGGACCGGGCCAATACCTTCAAGTTGCTGTGTACTAGTGACCAATTCAGGCTTGCGGTAGTCAGGGTGTTTTTCGCTCATGTGTTTCTCGTAGGTCCTCTCAAGCCTGAACCACTTTGAATCGCAGACAGGGCAATCAAAACGTCCACCCCCTCTGAGATGTGCTTTCTGGTGATACTCGAGATGAGCTTTAGTTCTAAAACTTTTATCACAGGTAGTACAGACAAAGGATTTTTCATTGGTATGGATCCGTCGGTGTGCATTTAGGTTACCGTTTTTGTTAAAGCCTCTACCACAGACATCACATGAAAAGGGCTTTTCCCCGGTATGGATTCGCAGGTGGGTAGTGAGATTACACATTAAGGAAAAACTTCGTTTACAGACATCACATGTGAAGGGCTTTTCTCCGGTATGAGCTCGTTTATGCTGTTTTAATTTTATTGGTGCAAAAAAAACCTTATCACATTGATCACAGGGATAAACTGGCATACATACTCCGTGTTTTGTTAAACAAGGTCAGCCTCAGTAAAGTGTAGTTTATGAGACCCTTTGCCCGCCGCTTTTTTGAGTTTGTGGCAGGGGGGAAATTCCGGGGAGTGCCGCTGTATTTCCGTACTTCTAGAGGGTGTCGCGAAACGCTTAATTTTCTCCGTCGTCATCCCGTACAGGGATTGCAAGAAATCTATGCTACAAGGACGTGAATCGCTAAACCCGCATGACGCGTGCGGTTAGAGTGCCTTCCATAGCGTGTGGTTCCTGTACATTCCCTGTACAGGATGACGGTGCGGGGTGTATTTCAGCGTTTCGCGACAGCCTCTCTGTGCGGAGATGTAGGCGAGGCTTGCAAAGCAAGCCATTTGTTGTACTCTCTATCTGTCAGGCGTTTCCAGAGATTACGCTTCCTGACAGGAAAAGTAAAATACCTCCGCTTTCTGCCCGTGTATCTCAACAATCCGAAAGGTAGAGCAGGTTGTCGAATAAGGCGTATACCACTACTGGTAAGGTATACGCTGCACTGGGAGCCTGTCGGACTTATGCTTTCGAGCATAAAATTCAGTAGGGCGAGTCAGAATTTTCGATCAATTTGTGCGAATAGTTGACCTATTTAAGCAAA
>NZ_JAVLSP010000017.1:0-51601 GCF_031528575.1 Candidatus Sororendozoicomonas aggregata | reverse complement strand
ATGAAGTAAAATTATGAATAGTATTTCTGAAGAACAACAAGATAAATTACTTGATCAAGTTAATATGATTTATAAGAGTGCAACGACACCTTATTTGCAAAGTTTAATGCAAAAAAGCAATGCTATCCGTGAACAATTCGAACCAAGTTATTTAGAGGCATTAGGCGGGGGACGAGATGAACCCTTTGAAGAAGGGAAAAAACAAAAAGGTATACAAGGTGTTGAACGCATCTATAAGGATAGAATAGTTCTTACGCCGCATTTTAACTGTGCCAGTTACTGTCGTTATTGTTTTAAGAAAAAAAGAACGCTACAAGGAATAGGAACTCACATGACTGACTCAGATATAGAGTCCGCCATTGATCTTATTAAATCAGATAACGACTTAACAACAGCCCTTATTACTGGTGGTGATCCAATGGCCTCACCTAGAAGGCTATTTAAACTGTTAAATAAATTGGTAGATATTCCCCATGTTACAAAAATAAGAGTTGGTACCAGACATATACTATTTAACCCTAGTAAAGTAACCGATTCTCTCGTCAGTCAAATTTCCGAATATAACTATACAGATCCGTTTAATCTAGCCAACTCAAAAAGTGTTAGCCTAGGTGTGAGCCTTAACCATGCCGACGAGTTAGCGCCAGAGGTTGTTCAGGCAATTCAGAAATTTGTTCGAAAGGGGGTTCAGGTTAGAGGTCAAACTGTACTTTTAAAAAATATTAATGATACACCCCAAAGTTTATTAAGTCTTATTGATAAGATGATGTTATCTGGTGTTTCTCCATATTACTTATTTCACAATATGGATGTTTCCGGTAACAGTCATATGAGAACAAGTGTGAAAAAAGGGCTTGATATTCTTCAGGATCTAGCTGAGTATTCTGGTACATATAACATGACATATGTTTATGTCACACCTGTTGGGAAACATAGAATCAGCCCTGGAAGTAATCTTGATTATGTAACAGTTGATGGTAAGCGCTACATAAAGGCTATATCTCCTTATAAGGCTAAAGATTTCTTGTGTTATTCAGGGAAGAATGAGTTACCTGATATGCATTATGAAGATAATAACGGTTATATCGTTTCTCATTATCTAGACTCAGAGGATTGATTTTCATATGGAAAAGTGTTTTGTTCTAATTGAAAACAATTCACCTATGACATCGCTGTCATTAGCTGAATATATTACCATTTTTGATTATCAGTGCGTTTTGGTGCTAGATGAAAGATTTGATATTCCAGATAAATCTTATCCATTTGTCATAAAAAGGATTTCAAATTTCAATGAAAAAAAATTGAAAAATATAGCTTGTGAGATAAAAGAAAAATATAGGATTGTAGGAATAACTTCTGCGTTTGGATTCTTCTATGAAGGAGGGTTGTTACCTGCAACAGTATCAGACATTGCAAAAGACTTAGGGTTGAAACATACTCCGTCAAGTGCTCTGATTCAAAGTAGTAATAAGTTTTTAATGCGTAGCTGCCTAAAAAAAAATAATGTATATACTACTCGGTTTTCTCTGGCAGATTCACTTGATTCTCTGATTTCATCCTGCAAGCATGTAAAATTTCCAGTCTTACTAAAGCCTGTTGTTGGTTTGGGTTCTAGTTTTATCTATAAGTGTAATAATTTACTTGAAGCAAAAACGGCTTTCGAGCATTATTTAAATAATGTCGAAAATGGTTATTATTCAGATTTGTTTAAAGCACACTCTTTTCAAGGCGTGAACTTCAATCCAAAAAAACAACTGCTCGTAGAAGAATTTCTTGATGGCCCAGAGTTATCAGTAGAGCTTCTATGCACAGACTCAGAAATAATACCTCTTCTTGTGCATGATAAGCTTGATGTTGAAGAAGGAGCGTATTGTAGTTTTGAAAACCTCCTAATTACCCCGCCAGTAAGATTGAATGAGGAACTTGTTAAAGAAACAGAACAATATGCTATTGATATAGCCAAAGTGCTAGGGTTAAAAAATTGCTTTTGCCATGTAGAACTCCGTATTCACAACGGTAAACCCGCTGTGATGGAGATTAACCATCGTATTGGAGGGATGAGAGTTGAAGATACACTGAAAAGTCGTCTTGGAATTGAGCACAATGATATTTTGATAAAATTACTTTCTGGGCAATCCATTGCTCCCCTTGAGAAAAAGGATGAATGTAGAGATTATTTAGGGATGTGTGCAGTATATACCAGAAAAAGCGGTACTCTTAAAAATGTTAAAGGGTTAAAAGACGCAAAGAATATAAAAGGTATAAAAAATATTTCTCAACATGTACCTACTGGTTATAAAGTGGGAGGCGACTTTGAAGAAACATTTGTTGTTACAGCTTGGTTTAAAGCTGACTCAGAGGAAAAAATAAGGGAAATAGATCAAAGAATAAAAGAACTAATCACATTCGAGGTTGAATCGGCATGACTACTTTTCCAAGAAATGCCCTGCTAGCTATTGCGGCAAGAGGGGCAAGTGACTTTGGTGGTTTTGTAGCCATGGTTGCTTTCAGCAGCTATATCTATATTTCTACAAATAATCCTGTTAATGTCGGTATTTTTCTTACTTGTCGTGTTCTAGGCGGTATATTAGGAAGTTTTTTTGCCAATTTGATTTTTACTTGGATAAAAAGCTCTTCTGCCTTATTTTTTTTGAATTTACTACGCTTTATTGCTGTTAGTGGCTTAATATGGTTACCACCCTCTACTCACGTTTATACTTTGCCCATTATAGGGCTTTTGACAGGTGTTTGTAATACTGTTTTTACCGCTGGCGTGAATAGCCAGCTACCAGAGTGGGTGGATGAAACTATATTGGTTCATGTCAATGGATACATGAGTGTTATTTCAGGTATAGCTATTGTTACTGGCAGTCTTATTGCGGGTCTTATTATCAGTTTTTTAGGCTTTCATGCTGTCTTTGGAACGGCCTGTATGAGTTATCTATTATCTGGAATGTTAATTGTAGGTATAAAGTCTAATAATGAAAATATTGTTCTGAAAAAATCGTCACCCGGAAGCATTAGGAAAGACATCACGAAACTAATGCGGGTTTTAAAGATTACCCCTGTCCTGAGCTTAATGTTAATTACGACCCTGGTTGATACTTTAGGAAGTGCCAGCCACAATGTTGGATTCCCTATACTTTCCAAAATTATTGAGCCAGAAAATGCGGCCGCCACTATGGGTTATATTCTTGCCGTATGGGCGTTAGGGCAAATTACTGGTGCCAGGATTATTGTATCTATCTTAAAGAAAAAAACAGAAGATTATATGGAGAAAGCATACTTTTTCGGTGTGATATGTATGTCATTTGGCTTTATTTTTGCTTTTTGGCAGTCATCACTGGTATTTTCTCTAATTTTTTTCATCATAGCGGGCCTTGGAGATGGTATTGCAGAGGTATCCTTTGTGACACGAGCGCAACGTACGGAAAAATCTGTACGTTTATTACTATTCAGCACCATAAGCTTTATGCAGCAAAGTGGGTTTGGTATAGGAATGCTGATTAGCTCGTTTGTATTCTCTTTACTACCACCAGGTTATGTTGTATCTATTTTTCATGGTGTTCCTTTAATTATGATTGGGTATTTCATTTTAAGGAAAGTACTGTTAATCAAAACTAAACCCAAATTCATTTGAAAGTTTTGGTTTCAAGTGAGTTCGCTGCGTCGTATATGGTTCGCCCTCTTTTTGCAAGAGCTTGTTATGTGCAACTGGAGCACTATCGACCAGCCAAGGCTTTATTGAGGCTTGGCTTGGATATGCTCCGCAGGGTTCTGAAAAATAGATGCTCAAATAATGACCCTATTGATTTTTAGCGACTGTTTAATGTTTTGTCTTGAACATAGGACAGCTTCCCGGATTAGCAACTCAACAAATAACTTGAAAAAGTTTGTAATACACGACTAATGTATTTAGATTTATGGCGAATCAAATAAAAATTTCGTTTCAGCGACAAATCATCAACCTTTATTGTTGCCAGGCTCCCACTTTCAATTTCCCGACAAACACTCAACCGTGAAATACAAGCCAAACCATACCCGTCTGCCGTTGCCTGCTTAATTGCTTCTGTACGGTTTAGTTCCATCTTTATCTTTGGTGCCCCTATTTTAGCGACAATCATTTCTTTAAAAACTTCCCGGGTACCAGAACCCGACTCTCGTAAAAGCCAGGGTTCATCAGCAAGCTCAGCAAGCGCTATACAGGATTTATTGGCCAGACGATGTAACGGGCTGCATATAATGACCAACTCATCATCACACCAGGTTGTCACGTCAATATCAGGATGAAGGCAGATGCCTTCCACCAGCGCCATATCAATATCAAAATCCAGAATACGCTGCACGATATGGCGACTATTCCCCACCATCAAGTCAATCCTGATGCCCGGATATTCTTCGGTAAAATTACCAATAATGCGGGGCATGATATTGTTGCCAATGGTAGAGCTTGAGTCAATTTTCAACACGCCTTTCTGATAAAAGTTATCCCGGTTAAACTGCTGTTCAATTTCTACCGCTCTGTCTAGCAGCTCACAGGCCTTTGGCAACAAGGCCCTACCCGCATCATTCAAACTAAGGCTCGCCCCTTGATGCCTGTCGAATAGCGGCCCGAGGTGTTTTTCCAGCTCACCCAACGCCATACTGGCTGCTGGCTGTGAAATAAACAATACTTCCGCAGCTGCTGTCACTCGTCCGCACTGAGCAACTGCTTTAAAGATTTCCAGCTGACGCAAGGTAATATGCATACTAATCTCCGTTTAGCAAAATAGCTGGAAGTACTGCTATTTTGTGGGCGTTCATTAACACTACTTCGGACAGTTTTCAGGCAGATTAACCATGAGGGAAAGCAGCGAAAATAGAGATATGTAAGGTCTCTGCTCTGCAGATACCTCCATTAAACTTGAAGATGCCAGTTTATTATCAATAACAACTCTTGAAAATACAGAGCTGTAGCTGATCTGTACTTAACATCTTTTGTGTCGTTTAATTATACTTTTTTTTTATAGATATCATAGTAAAAACGGCTATGGACGTCATTTCCAATGTCAAGCTATCAGACATCTGGTGAATGTGAGTGAAAGAATGAAATTGACCTAAAAAATAAGACGATAGTATAAGCGCTGATCAATAATAAATTGGATAGAGCCATTAAGAGCCAAAAACGCAAGCAATACAGTTCAAACCTCAACTCGAAGGTAGCTCTTACAGCTATCAAAGCTGATCAAACAACCCTGAGGTTACCGCACATTTTGACATCCATCTGGCCAGGAGCCTGTCAGACTTATGCTTTCGAGCATATGTCCGACAGGCTTCCAGGGTTGTTTGATTATGGGGGCCCACTTCAGACCCTTTAGCTGGTTAATTTGTGGTCTTTTTTCGCCATTTTGACAGTAAGCCTTTACACTATTAGCTCGTACTATCCCCAACAGGCATCATGATGGAAACAGCATTTTGGTTAGATAGATGGGAAAACCAGCAAATTGGTTTTCATCAAAACACGGTAAATGAACACTTAAAACAACATTGGCAATCGATATCCCCTGGCACAGACAATGTGCTTATCCCTTTATGTGGTAAGTCATTGGATATACTGTGGCTGGCAGAACAATCACTTGCTGTTACTGGCATCGAATTGTCAGCCTTAGCCGTCGATGATTTTTTTGCCCAATCCCAATGTGAGTATACCGTTCAAACACTGCCAGAATACAGGTTGTATCAGAGCCAGCGCATTCGCATTATTCAAGGGGATTACTTTACGCTGCCCCCAGAGCTAACAGGTAAGATTAGCAGCTTTTACGACCGGGCCGCACTGATCGCCATGCCAGAGAGCATGCGGGTTTCTTATGTGGAAAAACTGGCAAGCCTGTTACCTTCTTACGCGCAAGGCTTACTGATTACGATAGAATACCCACAGCATGAATTTTCTAACCCTCCTCCTTTTTCTATCAACACTCATCAGGTCGAATCCCTGCTTTCGCCTTATTTTTCGGTAGAGCGCCTGAGTCGTGAAGATACACTCAAAAATAACAAAAAGTTCGCAGGTAAGGTTTCCTGGCTTTATGAGAGTGTTTATAAGTTAATAAGAAAATAAATTCACAGTTCTGTTTTAGCGCAATATCGGGGGCAGTTTTTATATCCTGGAAGCGCAAAACCCTCTCTTAGTCGCCAACTCATAGGTAGATTAATAGGGTTCTCAAGATAATCGCTGGTAACCACCTGGTACTGACTCAACCAGCCCATGCAATTCAAGATCTGTTAATAATACGGAAAGATCGCTACTGGAAAGGGAACATAGTGCACCGAGCTGATCCACCGTTATAACATCATAGCCCATTGCAGCCAGTATCCTCTGTTGGACAGGGTCATTACATTGGTCGGGGACTACTGATTGTTTTTCTCCCCCCAAAAGCAGCTGCTGAATCTCAGGTCTAAGCTCAACCAATATATCATCAGCACTTTCTACCAACACGGCTCCCTCACGGATTAACCGATGACAACCCTTTGCCATCGGGTTCAATACCGAGCCTGGCATGGCAAAAACCTCACGCCCCTGTTCAGCCGCCAACCGGGCGGATATGAGCGAGCCACTTTCAAGGGCTGCTTCAACCACCAGCACTCCTAACGACAAGCCTGAAATAATGCGGTTACGTCGCGGAAAATTAGACGCCTGTGGACTAGTACCTAACGGGTACTCACTGACAACAGCACCTTGGGGCAAAATAGATTCATAAAGTTTCTGGTGGGAGCGAGGGTAAACTTTATCTACGCCTGTCCCAAGTACCGCAATAGTATTCCCGTAACATGACAATGCGCCCTGATGGGCAGCACCATCTATTCCCATGGCCATACCGCTGGTAATCACAAAGCCGCTGCGAGCCAGCTTTTCTGCTATCTCCATTGCCATGCGCCGACCCTGGGGCGTGGGACGTCGACTGCCCACCATAGCGACCTGAGGCTCTGACAGATGTAGTGGGTTGCCAATGACATAGAGGACAGCTGGCGGGTCTGGCAACTCCTTCAACCGTACTGGATAAGCGTCAGATGTCGGACACAAGACATGATGCGCGTCACTGGCATCCAACCAACCTCTGATAATCGCCAACCGCTTATTAATCGCCTGATTTTTTTGCTGTGAGGCTATAGCCCGAGCAACTTTTTCAGGCACGCCTTGTGCCAGTGCTTTCACCGATGCAGACAGCACTTGTTCAGGTAACTCAAAATGAGACAATAACCGTTGTAAGCGAATAGATCCCAAACCGGGGATCATGGATAAACGAATCCACGGCTCAAGTCTTTCCCACGAACAGGTTAGCTCAAACGGTTTATTTACTGTTGATTGCATACAAAGTCTTTCTATTGTTATTGATCAGGGATTAGTGAGGAAGTCTCCTATCTGCACGTCTTCCATGGCGGACATAACAATACCATAGCTGACTTTTTCAAAAGGGCGATAAATCATCACCATGCCTAACTCCCTGCTTGGTATTCGGTGCTTTTCCCGTGTTGCTGTGTCCTCCACAACCTTTGATTCATAAATACTGAGCACATCCCCGGGCCGCATCTTGTCCCTTTCACCAAGGCTGATGATGACCGTGTCATATTTTCCGGCTTTTTTACCGCCAGATACCACCGCCAGCACCTTTCCATCCACCGATGTATAAGGAGACTTTGGGAAAAACGTGGTAACAGGTGTGAAGGTGTCTTTATCCATCACCCGATCCCCTTTCTTTACAGCCATTTGGGCACCAGTGATCTTGAGCACGCCTACGCCACGCTCCATTTTCTTTATGTCTGCCTCAGCAACCTTATACCCCATCACCCCTAATAACTCTTTGGTAAACGGCTCTCGAATCTCTTGTCCTGGTCGCACAATTTCATACCGCCCCCTGGTGACGTCAAGCCCTTTACTGTATGCCAGATCTCCCGTACTACCGGCAATGCGGTCATTAGGAAAAGCAAAAATATAAGGCGCCCTGCTTAACTCTTCCTCTAACAAAAAAACCCGGTCTGTGCGCAAGAACTTATTGATCAGGCTGATGGAAATGGCAGGAATTGCTTTTTCAATGGGCGTTGTTCGGATCTTTGGACTCAATTTAAAGGTTCTGCCTACATCCCCCCGTCTGGATACCGTTAGCTTTGGCTGACCATCAATATACACCAGGCTGATAATGTCGCCCGGAAAAATCAGGTGTGGGTTACGAATATGGGGATTGGACATCCATAGTTCTTGCCAACGCCAGGGGCTGCGAAGAAAGTATTCAGCCACCTTCCACAGTGTATCGCCTTTTTTTACGGTATAGCTGCCATCAACCCCCCCGCGAAGGGGGCTTTCATTAGCGCTAACAAAAAAAGTTAATAATAACAATGAAGTGGCGATAACAGTGCGGCGCATGAGTGTTCACGTCCCCTTGAAAGTCTTCCACTAATTTCTCGACCATCATGGCTGTTTCTGTACAATACGGCCTATAATATTTAGGTAAAATTAAGAGTTTAATACCACCGATGGCTATCCTGGACATCCTTGAATACCCCGACCCTCGTTTGCGCACCGTTGCTAAACCCGTCAAAACCGTTGATGACGACATTCGCCAGATTGTCGATAATATGCTCGAAACCATGTACACAGCCAAAGGTGTTGGCTTGGCAGCGACGCAGGTGGATATCCACTTACGAATTGTAGTGATGGATATGTCTGAAAACGGCGATAACCCAGTTGTACTAATTAACCCCGGTTTTGAAGGACTGTCTGACGAGAAGTCAGAGTTACAGGAAGGCTGCCTGTCCGTACCCGGTTTTTATGAAAAACTCCACCGACTCGATAAAATCCGCCTGACGGCACTGAACCGTGATGGTGAACAATACAGCATGGATCTTGATGGCCTGGCTGCTGTTTGTGTTCAGCATGAACTGGATCACCTCGAAGGCAAGCTGTTCGTGGATTATCTGTCTCGTCTGAAGCAAGAGCGGATTAAAAAGAAACTGGAAAAAAACCGTCGCCACCATCAATAAGTGCATTCAACTTTAATATGCTCGAAAGCATAAGTCCGACAGGCTCCTGGTAGTTGAATGCCTTATTCCCCATGGAGAATAAGACTCCTGGCAAATTAAAGACGATCAACTGCTGCATTCAGGTTCAATCAGCCTGATAATCATCAGACTGATTTTACTCTTTCTGCCACTTTACTTATTATCCTCTTCCACTTCGTTTTTTTATTGCCTAAATAGCACCTGATGAAACGTCTTAGAATTATTTTTGCCGGTACGCCGGAGTTTGCCAGTGAGCACCTGCAAGCTGTGTTAGAGAGCAAGCATGACCTTATTGCCGTGTACACACAACCCGACCGCCCTGCCGGCAGAGGGCAAAAACTTACCCCCAGCCCGGTAAAGGCGCTGGCACTTGCCCATGATATTCCCGTATTTCAACCGCCCACGTTAAAAAAAGAGGCGTATCAGGCACAGATGTCTGAATTAAAGGCTGACCTGATGGTTGTCGTCGCTTACGGTCTGATATTGCCCCAAGCTGTTCTGGATATACCGAAATACGGCTGTATTAATGTCCATGGCTCTATCCTTCCACGTTGGCGGGGGGCAGCACCCATTCAGCGTGCCATTGGCGCCAATGACAAAGTGTCAGGCATTACCATTATGCAGATGGATGCCGGTTTGGATACAGGCGATATGTTGATTAAATCCCGCTGCCCTGTCCATAAAGATGACACAGCCTCAACCCTCCATGACAGGCTAATCAGTTTAGGTAAACCTGCCTTGCAGGAAGCTTTGGACCGTATTGCTGAAGGTACCCTGAAGCCTGAGCAGCAAAATGATGCACAGGCCTGCTATGCCCACAAACTCAGCAAAGAAGAAGCACGGTTGGACTGGAAGAAAACAACCAAAGAACTAGAGTGCCATATCAGAGCGTTTAATCCCTGGCCTGTAGCAACCACACGACTGGATAATCGGGTGATCAAGCTCTGGCAAGGACACGCCCTGCCAGAATCAACAGACGCCTTACCTGGCACACTGCTAAAGGCAAGTAAAGAAGGGCTGGATGTTGCCTGTAAAGATGGCATATTACGGTTGACACATCTGCAACTGCCCTCCTCGCGCGCTATGGCAGTTCAGGATATTCTTAACAGCCGGAAAGCCTTGTTCGCGCCGGGAAAACAGTTCAGCTAACAATGGCAATAGCACATGGCTAAACAATCATCTGTTCGACTGGCTGCAGCCAGGGTTGTGACTCGCGTGGTTAATGGCGACTCCCTCAATAAAACGCTTACCAAACAGCAGGAAACCATAGGCAACAAAGATCAGGCGTTACTGGCAGAACTGTGTTACGGTACCGTCCGTCATTACGTCAAACTGGATGCCTGGCTACAATTTCTAATGGATAAGCCACTCAAGGCTAAGGAAAAAAACCTTCACAGCTTGATCCTTGTTGGACTCTATCAGCTATTTCATACCCGTATTCCTCACCATGCAGCCATTGGTGAAACCGTTCAGGCCACCCGGACGCTTGGCAAAGCCTGGGCTCGCGGGCTGGTAAACGGTGTTTTGCGCAGTGCTCAGCGCCGGTGTGACCAGTTACAACTACTGACTGAAAGCAACCAACGATGTGCCACAGCACACCCAGACTGGCTGGTTGACACCATAAAAACCTCCTGGCCGGAACACTGGCAGCAGATCATCGCTGAAAACAACCATCTTCCTCCCATGACCTTACGGGTGAATAGTCAACGAATAAGCCGTGATCGCTATCTGAAAAAGCTGCTGGACGCCTGCATCCAGGCCAAACAATCTCAAACCGCCCCTCAAGGCATCACATTAAACAAAGCCATTCCAGTTACACAGCTGCCAATGTTCTCAGAAGGGGTACTGAGTGTTCAGGATGAATCTGCACAGCTGGCCGGTATGCTGGTCAATCCCAGCCCTGGTGAGCGTATTCTGGATGCCTGCTGCGCCCCGGGTGGGAAAACCTGTCACATGCTTGAGCAACACGAAGGAATTGAGGTACACGCTTTGGATTGTTCTGAAACCCGTCTGCTTCGGGTAAAAGAAAACCTTGAGCGACTGAACCTTAGTGCAACCGTCATTTGTGGTGACGCCAGGCAACCTGAGCAATGGTGGGATGGCAAAACCTATGACCACATCCTGCTTGATGCTCCCTGCTCTGCCACGGGCGTCATTCGTCGGCACCCGGACATCAAGCTGCTTCGCACCCCTGAAGATATTGAAGCCCTTGCTATACTCCAGAAACAAATACTAACCAGGTTATGGTCATTACTTAAGCGCGGTGGCACACTGCTATATGTAACTTGCTCGATCATGCCTCAGGAAAACCAACGGCAGATAGAACGGTTTCTGGCCACGCATAACGATGCGCTCCTGCAGCCCCTGCCTGAAAACTGGGGGTATGATACCGGCTTTGGTCGCCAGATTTTCCCCGGCAGTGGCGATGGTTTCTTCTACAGTTTGCTGAGCAAATCAGCCTATTTATAGTAACGATGAAAATAATCATTCTCGGTGCCGGCCAAGTGGGCGGTACGCTGGCAGAAAACCTTGCAAGTGAAGAAAACGACATTACTGTTGTAGATACCAACGGTGATCGATTACGTGAGCTTCAGGACAGGATCGACATTCGCACCATTCAGGGTATGGCCTCCTTTCCCTCAGTACTGAAACAGGCAGGGGCTGACGAGGCAAGTATGTTGGTTGCCGTCACCAACAGCGACGAAGTTAACATGATTGCCTGTCAAATTGCTTATACCATGTTCCACACCCCCTCAAAAATTGCCCGTATCCGTCAGGCTGCTTACCTGAGCAAAAGTAATCTGTTTGGTGATGATGCGTTACCTGTGGATGTACTCATCAGCCCTGAGCAAGTGGTGACGAATTACATTATACGTCTGCTGGAACGTCCTGGTGCTCTTCAGGTACTCGATTTTGCCGATGGCAGAGTCCAGCTGGTTGCTATGAAAGCCTATTATGGCGGTCCGTTGGTTGGGCAAGAGCTGCGCTATATTCGGGAGCACATGCCTAACATTGATACGCGTGTAGCCGCTATTTTTCGTCGAGGCAGAGCCATTATGCCTAAAGGCAACACCGTTATTGAAGCAGACGACGAAGTCTTCTTTATTGCCGATCGCCGCCATATTCGTGCGGTTATGAGTGAGTTGCGACGGCTGGATGATGACTATAAACGCATTATTATTGCTGGTGGCGGCAATATCGGTCTGCGCCTGGCTCAAGCCTGTGAGGAAAAATACAAAGTCAAGATCATTGAACGCAATATGAAACGATGCCAGCTTCTCTCAGAGTCCCTGAATAAAGCCATGGTATTTAATGGCAACGCCTCTGACAAAGAGTTGTTGGTTGCTGAAAATATTGAAGAAACAGACATATTCTGTGCCCTGACCAATGACGATGAAGCCAATGTTATGGCGGCAATGTTAGCCAAACGGTTAGGTGCTCGCAAAGTCATGGCGCTTATCAATAACCCTGCTTATGTTGACCTTGTGCAAGGTGGCGAAATCGATATTGCTATTTCCCCCCAGCAAGCCACTACCGGCAGCTTGCTCAAGCATGTCCGAAAAGGTGATGTTGTCAATGTTCACTCTCTTCGCAGGGGTGCCGCTGAGGCTATAGAGGCCATAGCTCACGGTGATGAAAATTCTTCCTGTGTCGTAGGAAAAACCATAGAGAAGATTGATTTGCCACCCGGAACAACGATTGGTGCTGTAGTTCGTAATGATGAAGTTCTTATTGCACACGACACAACACGTATAGAAACAGGCGACCATATAATTCTTTTCCTGACCAACAAAAAACGGATACATGAAGTTGAACAGCTATTTCAGGTTGGGCTTGGATTTTTTTAGCCCGGCATACATAGAGTGAAAAAGACTTATATAATGCTAATCCGCTTTTCTAGGAGCCTGACCGAGAATAGACTGCGCTACTGCTGTTGCGATAAATTGATCTAAAAACTCCTGCTTTTTCATCAAATAGCCCCGCTATTCTCCTCAGAAACAGAAATTTTTATCCTCAATTTCTCGCAATCCTCGCTACGGGCGCTGCTCTTGGACAGGCTCCTAGCTACGGTATAAATTTCGGCTAAGCATTATAATGCCATTGTCAAAGTTAGAAGATACTTGATATAAGTCACTTATAAAAAAGAGACAATGGTTCAATAGCTGTCAGGAGACTGTCCGACTCAAACCAGCCGAAGTAAAAAAAGCTGGTCAATCTTGAGTTTCTCGCAGCAGGATGCCCCTATGAGCCTGTCGGACTTAAGGGAGCATCTCCATTGATTGTGAAAAAGGACTTTTAATAAACAGCCCAGCGTGTCTTTTACACGCCTTGGGCATACAAAAAGAGAAACAGGGATCTATGCAGTTAACAGTTATTTTCCCCGTGCTAGGGATACTTCTGATGCTGTTCAGCACATCCAGCCTGCCCCCCTTTGTGGTTGCTCTGATTTACTCAGAACCTGAAGTTAATCTGTTTATCTACACCTTTACTCTCACCATGGCAGCCGGTTTTTCCCTATGGTTCCCCCTTAGAAATTTACGCATCCAGATGCGAAACCGGGATGGCTTTGTAGTAACAGTGCTCTTATGGATCGTACTGAGTGCTGTTGGTGCGCTGCCTTTACTCATGATGGAGTCCCCATCTTTGAGCATTACCGATGCCTTTTTTGAATCACTCTCAGGGCTGACCACTACGGGTGCGACTATTCTCACAGGGATTGATGAGCTCCCAAAATCCATTTTATTTTACCGCCAGCAACTCCAGTGGCTTGGTGGAATGGGTATTATTGTTCTAGCCGTTGCTATCCTTCCCATGTTGGGCATTGGTGGCATGCAGTTATATCGGACGGAAACACCAGGCCCGGTTAAAGATCGCAAGTTAACCCCCCGTATTAAAGAAACAGCAAAGGTTCTCTGGTCTATTTATGTTGGCCTGACCATTATTTGTGCTCTTGCCTACTGGCTTGCGGGCATGTCTGTTTTTGATGCCATTAGTCATAGTTTTAGCACCGTGGCCATCGGTGGATTCTCAACCCATGATGCCAGTATTGAGTATTTCGATTCCAATACGATTCAATCCGTCGCTATTGTTTTTATGCTGATTTCAGGGGTTAACTTTGCCCTGCATTTTGTCGTATGGCGTGAAAAATCACTGTTGCAATATTTTCAAGATCCTGAGTTTAAATTTTACCTGCTAATACTTAGCCTTGTTATTGCGGTTACCGTCCCCGTCTTGTATTTTTCTGAAACACTTGGGCTTGTTGACTCTTTCAGTAATGGTATTTTTGAAGTGGTATCTGTGGCAACCACCACAGGTTATTCATCAACCGGTTTTTCCACCTGGCCAACTTTTTTACCGTTATTACTCTTTCTGACCAGTTTCATTGGTGGCTGCTCTGGATCAACAGCTGGTGGTATGAAAGTTATTCGTATTCTGCTCATCTTTAAGCAGGGAATGAGAGAGCTTCGTCGTTTAGTTCACCCGAATGCTATCTTTGCAATCAAATTTGGTGATAAGTCGGTAAACCATAGAGTAAGTGAAGCCGTTTGGGGGTTTTTTTCGGCATATATTATTCTTTTTGTGATTATGTTTCTTGCTTTACTGGCAACAGGTCTTGATTTAGAAACAGCTTTTTCCACCTTGGCATCCTGTATGAACAACCTGGGACCCGCACTGGGCGAAGCAACCAAAAACTACCAGTCACTTCCTGATACAGCCAAGTGGATTCTTGGTTTTGCCATGCTATTGGGTCGATTGGAAATATTCACATTAATCGTTCTATTCACCCCTACATTTTGGCGCTATTAGCCCCTCACCTGATCATTGAACAGGAAGCGCTCCAAGCCATGTAAGCTTGGAACGCCTTTATCTAAATAAACGTCTAAATAAACGTCTAAGGTTTTGTACCAGTGACCAGCTTACTCTGAATATCATTTAAAACAGCTGGTAAATGTTCAATAGTATCAACCACATAATGAGCACCTGCTGACAGTAATTTATCAGCCGCTAACTGTCTTCTTTCCTCCTTGAGAGATTCTGAAGCCTGCTGGTATTCATCAAGCGTAAAGCCCGCTTCATTGCCTGATAAAGTCAGACCTACCGTCCACATACCCGCATTAAGGCCTTCAGTGATACCCGGTGATGAATCATCCACTTTGACGCACCGGCTAACGGAAGTCACACCAAGGTTTATTACATTTTGCAGTGCCATCCATGGACCAGGGCGAGCACCGGCTTTCAGGTCATCGCACGCCACAATACTATCTGGCTTGTAGCCTTTTCTTGCGGCTTCGGGGATCAGAATATCCATGACTTCACGGGGGTAGCCTGTACAGGAGCCTATTTTAATACCCTCTTCACGCAATTTATTTATAGTTTCAAGGGCACCCGGAATCAGATCGGCGTATTGTGAGACTTTTTGTTTTTGCAATGGCATAAATGTGTTGTAGATAGTGTCAACATCACTGTCAACCATGGCCTGGTTGAACTGTTTCTGCCAGCGTTTATCTACACTCTCGAGCTGTCCCAGCGTTTTTATGTGATCCCACTTACCCAACCCCATAGGTACACGAGCTTCCGCCAGTGACACGTCAAAATCGTAAGCTTTTTTAAACGCTTCAACAAACACTGAAGTAGGTGCCCATGAACCAAAGTCAACGACAGTACCCGCCCAATCAAAAATAACTGCTTCAATGGTATTTTTCTGAATCATCACTTTATTCCTTCTCTAGGAGTCTGTCGGACTTAAGACAATTTCGGCCTCAAATCCAGAAAGGGCGAGAAAGCGCGGCCAGAATTTCCGATCAATTTGCTTAAATAGGTCAACTATTCGCACAAATTGATCGAAAATTCTGGCTCGCCCTACTGAATTTTATGCTTGAAAGCATAAGTCCGACAGGCTCCTGGCTGCTTTAATCGCATTTCCGACAATATCAAGAGTGCTGCAAAGCTTCTCCCAACTCATGGTAAGGAGTGGGCCAAGCTGTCTAACTCTCCCTTGAGAAATCTTAAACCCAACTGTTTATCCAGATATTTACAAGGTACCTACTCTTTGATGCTGACTCCGTTTTTATGGTTACTACAGGAGCCTGTCGGACTTAAGACAGTTTCGGCCTAAAATCCAGAAAGGGTGAGAAAGCGCGGCCAGAATTTCCGATCAATTTGCTTAAATAGGTCAACTATTCGCACAAATTGATCGAAAATTCTGACTCACCCTACTGAATTTTATGCTCGAAAGCATAAGTCTGACAGGCTCCTACAGACAACCCACTCACCCTCGATGGAGTAGTGAACAAAATGGCGTGCGTCTTCACCAGTAGCATGCTGTGTATGAACCGCATTCATGCATTTTACTTCCAGTACATGCTTTCAGAAACAGCGTGGACAAGGGCCATAATATCCTGCTCGTAAACCTCGCCAATATTACCTACCCGGAAGCAATCAGCATCAGAAACCTTGCCAGGATAAATGACAAAGCCTTTTTCTTTAAGGGCATTATAAAAACAATGAAAATCGTAATTTTTTTGTTCAGGAGAATAAAAAGAAGTGATAAAAGGAGAGTGTAATTTATACGACAATAGACAATTAAATCCTAATTCAGACATTCCTTTTACAAGATACCTCTGATTGTTTTTATAGCGCTGATAACGTGCTTCTATACCACCTTCTTTCTCTAGTTCATCAAGGGCTTGATAGAATGCCCTCACGGTATGAGTTGGTGAAGTAAAGCGCCATTTTCCGTGATTATCCTCCATGCAACGCCATTGCGCGTACAAATCCAATGATAAGGAACGGGCAATACCCTTGCACTGAACCAGTTGCTCCTCCCTGGCAATCACAAAACCAAACCCAGGCACACCCTGAATACATTTGTTAGCAGAGCTAATAAGGTAATCAATCCCCAACTTATCAACATCAATAGGTATACCACCAAAACTACTCATGGCATCAGCAATCATAATTTTGCCGTGTTGTTTTACAACACCTGCCACAGCTTCCAGTGGGTTAATCATGCCCGTTGTCGTCTCACAATGCACCATGGCCACATGGGTAATAGCTTGATCGCGCTGTAAGCGCTCATTGACTACCTCCGGGGATGGCGCTTCTGTTTCCTTCAGGGCAAGTACGGTGTGCGGTATGTTCAAATAGCGCGCTATCTCAGCGATACGTGCACCATAAGCGCCATTGTTGATAACCAGCAGCTTTCCTGTATCAGGGATAACGCTGCCGATGGTTGCTTCCACAGCAGCGGTCCCACTCCCCTGCATAAGAACACTGGTATAACCGGAAGATGTTGTTGCCAGCCGCACCAATCGAGAGCGAATTACTTGAACGACGCCAAGGTTATAATCATCATCCCAAGTACACCAATCCCTTAACATGGCTTCACGGACTGTATGGGAAGTCGATAATGGCCCCGGAGTTAGCAACAAATATGGGTTATTATTGCTGGACATCGATAAATCCTCGTAACATTAAATCTGGTATATACCAAAATAGCGCTTATCATGAATTTTGACTGAAATTTTGTAAACAGCTGCGATAAAGCTTCATAAAAAATTCACAATAAAACCCACCCCAAGAAGCCTCTTACAGCCTGCTTTTAACAGAATCTTGAACTTTTAAATATCAAACGACACAATTAGCACCGTATTTACCAAACCACAAAGACCTATGGTAAACAGATGATGATCACAGGCAGCGCAACTTCTCAACGCATTCGACAATCGCTTTGTGAACAAATAAAAAAAGGCCTTCTGCTATCCGGTAAAAGGCTTCCCTCTGAACGTCAGTTGAGCGAAGCCTTTGGTACAACACGTATTACACTCCGTGAGGCATTATCTGCTCTGGAGGCTGACGGACTGCTCTACCGAGAAGACCGTCGAGGCTGGTTTGTCTCACCCGAACGCATCGTATACAACCCCACCACTAACTCAAACTTTCATCAAATGGTAAGCGAACAAGGTCGTATAGCTAAAACACAATTACTCAATGCCTCTCTGATAATGGCGCCAGCCAAAGTACAACATTTATTGGGGGTACAGCCAAAGACGCCGATTTACAGACTCCAACGCCTTCGCTCTGTGGATAAGCGTTCTGTTTTGTACGTTGAAAACTACATACAACCCGATTATTTCCCAGGGTTGCTTGATAAAAACCTTGAGCAATCATTATCTGTCATTTACCAACAGTACTATGACATCACTTACACAAACACAGCCTTTCAGCTATATCCCATAGGCTTGCACGACCAGGCGGCATCCTATTTAAAGGTCACTCAGGGAAGCTCGGGGCTGTTAGTGACTCGCAAAAACCATGACCAGCATCGCCGACTAATTGATTGTGATTTTGAGTACTGGCGTCAGGATGCTATTGTTATTACAGCAGAAACTCGATAGCTGAATAATTACCGCAAAAACACAATATGTCATAAATTTGCAAAAAACTATTCACATAGTAGTCACCTGAATTTCTTAATATGCCTGCTCTCTTTTCAAATTGGTCTTGACCAATGACTTGTTTCACCGGTCTGAGGATATACCGCCATGAAAAAATCAATGAAGGTAGTAGCACTGATATTATCATCCCTAATGGCGTTCCCTGCAGTAGCAGCAGACCAACAGGAGCTGACCGTCTATACCGCCTTTGAGCCAGAACTGCTTCAACGCTACCAAGATGCGTTTGAAGCAGAACATCCTGATATCACCATCAAATGGGTACGAGAATCAACGGGTGTCATCACAGCAAGACTGCTGGCTGAAAAAGAAAACAATAAAGCTGATGTCGTTTGGGGTCTGGCTGGCTCAAGTATGGCGTTGCTAAAAAAAGAGGGTGTTTTATCGCCTTATACACCTGCCGACCTGGATAAAATAAAACCTGAACTGGTTGACCCTGACGCACAAAAAGCCTGGTTTGGTAACCAGGCTTTCTTTAATGTGATTTGTTATAACACAGTCGTTGGAAAGAAAAAAAACATTCCCAAGCCAGAGACATGGCAGGATTTACTAAAACCTGTATATAAAGGACAAATCGCCATGCCTGACCCCTCATCATCTGGCACTGGCTATATGCAGGTGGCCGCCTGGTTGCAAACGATGGGGAAAGAGAAAGGCTGGAACTACATGACCAAGCTTGATAATAACATCGCCCACTATAGCCATTCCGGCTCTAAAACCTGTGTACAGGCGGCCATGGGTGAGGTGGCTGTAGGTATATCCCAGGCAATACGCGGTGCACAGCTTAAAAGCGAGGGGGCACCCATTGATCTGATACTCCCTGAAGGTGGCATCGGTTGGGATGTTGAGTCTGTCGGTCTGGTAAGCAACACCAAACACCCGGAAGCTGCAAAAACCCTGATAAACTGGACACTCACCCGAAAAGCCAATGAACAGTACGCGCAAAATTACGCTGTAGTTGGCCATAAAGATGTTAACAAGCCCGTCAGTAACTATCCTGATGTAAAAAGCGCTATGGTTAAAATGGACTTCAATAAAATGGCCGAAGAAAGAGACGCTGTATTGAAGGAATGGTCTCAGCGGTTTGAACAAAAAATCAATTCATAACCACTGTTTCTCCGCTCATTAGCAGAGCCTTATAAGGCTCTGCATGTCTATTTATAGGAGCTTGATCATGAATGCCTTTCTTTCGGTGGATGGTATTAGCAAGCAATTTGGAGAGTTTACTGCGTTAAACGATATTTCTTTATCGATTAACAAAGGTGAGTTTATTTGCTTTTTAGGACCTTCTGGCTGTGGAAAAACCACATTATTGAGAATTATTGCGGGACTTGAGAGCAGCAACAGCGGCGAAATCTGGCAAAATGGCGAAAATTACACACACCTGCCACCGGATAAACGAGACTTTGGTATTGTTTTTCAGTCCTATGCTTTATTTCCCAATCTAACCGTTGCTGAAAATATTGGTTTTGGCCTGCGAAATCAGGGAAAGACCCGCCAGGAAACCAAGAGCGCTGTTTCTCAGTGGCTGGAAATTATAGGGTTACCAAAAGCCGGTGATAAATACCCTTCTCAGTTATCAGGGGGGCAGCAACAACGTGTGGCTTTGGCGCGGGCTCTCGCACTCTCTCCCGGGCTATTGCTTCTTGATGAACCCCTGTCTGCACTGGATGCCAAGGTAAGGGTCAAGCTTCGTGAAACCATTAGAAACCTCCAGAAAAAGCTGGGGATTACCACTATTATGGTCACCCATGATCAGGAAGAAGCTATGGCAATGGCTGACCGCATTGTGGTAATGAACCATGGTCATATAGAACAGATTGGTACACCCCAAACCATTTATCAACAGCCCAGATCTCGTTTTGTCGCTGAGTTTGTTGGGGCAATGAACTTCATTGATAGCCGTTCTCTGCCCTTGTTTAACAATAAAGCTGCCCCAAAAGACAATATCCTGGGCATTCGACCAGAAGATATCAGCTTTGAAAACAGCACTGAAAAATTGCCTGTTTGTGTCGTTAATATTGAATTTCAGGGCACATTCGTTCGGACACAATGCAACCCTGTCGGCTGGCATACCGCTACCCCCATCACTGTGGATGTTCCCATTCACCAACTGGCACAACTGGCATTAAGCCCGGGTTGCCACAAAGGTCTGACTATCAAAGAACAATGTATCCATCAATTCACCGGACAGGACTGACGAGCACTTTATGAATATGATCCGCTCGGAACCGGCAACGCCTTCTTTATCGATGCAAAAAAAACGGGTTGTCAGTAAGGACAAACTAGTACTTGGTACCGTAATTACGGCGATCACTCTTTACCTTGTAACCACTGTATTACTTCCTTTGCTGGCAATGTTAGCAAGAAGTGTTCAAGACAGTGACGGGCATTTTGTTGGTCTGGCTAACTTTTATGAGTACCTGAATAACCCTGCATTAACAGTCTCTGTCAGTAACACTCTGACGGTGGGCGCAACAATAACGACAATTGTCGTTTTATTGGCATTCCTGTATGCTTACGCTTTAACGCGCACTTGTATGCCTTTTAAATCAGCATTCAAAGTATTGGGTATGCTACCGATTTTAGCGCCCTCCCTACTGCCTGCTATCAGTATGATTTACCTTTTTGGCAACCAGGGCGTCGCTACCGATCTTTTAATGGGGCATTCTATTTATGGGTTACCCGGTATAGTTATTGGCCTGGTATTCTGGACATTTCCCCATGCCTTACTCATTTTAAATACGGCGCTTACCACGGCAGACGCAAGGCTTTACGAGTCAGCTCGTGTGATGCGATCCTCCCCGTTTCGCACATTTATAACCGTTACTCTACCAGCGGCAAAGTTTGGTTTAATCAGCACTGTCACTGTGATCTTCACATTAGTGGTTACTGATTTTGGTGTCGCCAAGGTGGTTGGTGGACAATATAACGTCCTGGCAACAGATATTTACAAGCAGGTTATTGGGCAACAAAACTTTGCGATGGGCGCTGTAACCAGCGTTTTTCTCCTATTGCCCGCTGTTTTAGCATTTATTGTTAATAGAAAAGTTCAGAAAAAGCAGAAAGAATTATTTAGCTCGAAATCAATCGCCTTTAAGCCCACTCCCAACTCCCTCAAAGACAGTCTGTTTTTTATTATCTGTAGTCTGATTTTATTAGGGATTGTCGCAGTGATTGGCATGGCTATCTATGGCTCCCTGGTAACCTTCTGGCCATGGAATATGCAACTTTCTCTACATAACTACCAATTCGATGCTTTTAGCGCAGGTGGCTGGACTCCCTTTTTCACCTCGCTGAAGCTGGCCTTTGGCACCGCTATTGTGGGCACAACCATTATATTTATTACTGCGTATAATGTAGAGAAGAGTACGATGCCAAAGGCTATTCGGGGAATTATCCAGGCAATGGCTATGTTGCCTGTGGCGGTGCCGGGTATGGTGCTGGGCCTTGGCTATATCTTTTTCTTTAATATGCCCGAAAACCCGTTAAATCTACTTTATGGCACCCTTACTCTACTGATTATCAATACCGTGGCACACTACTTTACTGTGGGCCACTTAACCTCGCTTGCAGCTTTAAAAAAACTTCCTGCTGAGATTGAACAAGTGGCTGCATCGCTGAAAATCCCCCAATACAAAGCCTTCATGAAAGTATCTATGCCATTTTGTCTCCCAGCCTTGCTGGACATTAGCATCTATCTCTTTGTGAATGCTATGACTACAACCTCTGCCGTCGTCTTTCTTTACTCAGCAGATTTTATGCCTGCCTCTGTGGCGGTGTTGAGCATGGAGGATGCCGGACAAATAGGGCCTGCTTCCGCTATGGCTGTTCTTATCCTGTTGACAGCTACCAGCGTAAAGCTGCTTCACCTACTGTTTGGGAAAGTCATAATAAAATACACGGAAGCTTATCATTAATTCAATCCTCACAATAACAAACCCACTACACAACATCTGACTGTTAGTGGGTCAGTCCCCCGACCTCCCAAGTGGGTAAAATCTAAACTCACCAAGTGGACCCGCGCACCCAAAAACTTAAAGACCAGAAACGGTTATTGATAAAGTGCCACGATGCTCTCCAGCCAGGACGCCAGAGATGGTTCCTGTGGTTCTAGTCAAACTGAGATTATGAACACTGTTATGCGTACTGTTCGAAGCTGTGGTAAATTGGGCACTTCCTTGTGTATTAGTGTTCACTGCCGTCCCGCCATCAACTGAATAGAAAAAATTTGAGTACCCTGTATCCGCTTCAGGCAAAGAAGCATGATTCATTGTACTGCCAACCACAGAAACCACTACCTGACCATTGGACTCAAGGTTAAAATCTTCAGAAGCGGTGTAGTGAATGCTGCCATTTCCCTCAACACCATTAGTGGTAGTCATTACGATATCATCAAGCCCTGTTATTGATGCATACAGAGCGACATCCATAGATACATTTGCCGACTCATTATTGATATTGGCAGCGAAGACACTTGAGGCACTTGTCATCGCAAAAGCTAGACTTATCAGTGATTTTTTCATGGCTACTTCCTTAATACCATTTTATTATTGATTTTTGCCGGTTTTTGTTATTTCACAATATTTAAAGTCGCTGTAATTACTATAGCAGCTTATCGCTGATTCCAAGTAAATATACAGCGATAAAAATTACTAATACACCAAAACAACCTATAAAAATATTATAATATAATTATTTTGACTCAATCCCCTGAACGCCGTACTGTGTTACTATTATCAGTTTATCCTTTAGGCAGCTGTCTCTAATCACAAAAAATAGCTCGGCCCCGTTAAGCCAATTCCATAAGGCACACCCCTAACCCGTCTGAAATTAATATTTTTTGGGATATTTCTAAAGGTTGGCACACATTAAAATTAAAAATACTGCGAATGAATAGCCTGTAAAAACCGGGTAAGATCCAGGTTTTACTCCTCCAGATGATCTTCAGTTTGTTTTTTCAGGAAAATAAACTGGATTACCGTTGTTTAATTTTCGGCTTAAGAAGTTCCCAGTTTGCCTCAAGCGCCTTGGAGACAGCCTTATCTTCACTGGCCTGCAATGCGTTATTTTTGGGCGAAGAAGGTGATGTTATATCCGTTTTTTTCATCACACCAACATCTTTGCTTTTATTTTTTTCAATAAATTTTTTGGTTTTTTTCTTTGTTTGAGGGGAAACTGACTTTGCAGGTTCTTCTTGATCAAGCTTGTTTTTTTGCGACAAATGTCTTTTATTTACCGCATTACTCTGACCATGAGCGCCAGTATTTACTGCTTTTTTAGAAGCAAATGTACCTGAATTTTTGATTGCTTCCTTAACAGGGGGCAATGACTTTTCAGGCTGTTTTTTTACCTGATCAGTTAAAAATTGGCAACTGCCGATTCCACTCCAGGTGAGAGCGTTACACACTTCAGTTTTCTTATTCCCGGCATCAGACGCGGCTGGTTTGATATATTTATACGCACCATACGTTTTTTTATCACCGATATAGGAACGCACAACAAAACCAAAGTCGCCAGCGTTTACCGGCAGACTGCTTGTCACCCGAACTTTAGCCTCTTTTTCATCTTGCTCGATAATTGTAAATCGTAAACTGGATGACAGTGAAGAAGGTTCTATTTTATTACGATAAAAGTCTACCAGAGAACCAAGCTGGAGCTTTATAGGGTGTCCCTGAATACTTGCATCATGGCGAAGAATAATCGTCGCATCAAGCGACTCATTCATTAATGAATGTAATGTCAGTGCCCCAAATTCACTTTCTGCATATACATAACCAGACAGCGTATAAACCAAGGTCACTCTTGCCACTGTTTTGTTCAGCATGAGCATAACCGTGTCTTGAGATGAAAGAAAATGCCTATTACCCGCTTTTTCTGTATCGGCAAGTGAATTTTCGTCTGAAAAAAAACGGGCCATTGGGCCCGTTTTGTATATTTATTGACACATGAGGTCAGGCTTTTTTCGGCTGCGCCTCGCCTTCAATCTTACGGGTAATCAGATACTGCTGAATGATTGAAAGCACATTGTTGGTTACCCAGTACAATACCAGCCCTGAAGGGAACCACAGGAAGAAGAAAGTAAAGATAACAGGCATCAACTTCATTACCTTGGCTTGCGTGGGATCAGGCGGTGTTGGATTCAACTGCTGTTGCAGAAACATCGATGCCCCCATAATCAGCGGCAGGATAAAATAGGGGTCCATTTGGGACAAGTCATGAATCCAGCCTAACCAGGGCGCTTGTCGAAGCTCAACGGACTCCAGAAGAACCCAGTAGAGGGAAATAAACACCGGCATTTGTACAAGAATGGGGAGACAGCCTCCCATCGGGTTCACCTTCTCTTTCTTGTATAACTCCATCATCGATTGAGAGAGCTTCTGACGGTCGTCACTGTGTTGTTCCTTCAACGCCTGCATCTTGGGCCCAAGCTTACGCATTTTCGCCATAGAGCGGAAACTTGTCGCGTTCAGAGGATAAAATACTGCCTTCACCAGCACTGTCAGCAAGATAATGGACCAACCCCAGTTACCCACGATACCGTGAATCCAGTTCAACAAAATAAACAGCGGCTGGGCAAGGAACCAGAGAATGCCGTAATCAACGGTTAGCTCTAATCCTTCTGCCAATGACTTCAGGTTATCCTGCAGTTTTGGGCCTGCATACAAAGTGGCACCGGTTTTAACAGTCTGACCAGGATTGGCAACTAATTCATTATCGTAGAAGCCAACAAAGTAATACTTCCCGTCTTTACTTTGATTAGTGTAATAGTTATGAGCAACATTTTTATCTGGCACCCAGGCACTGACAAAGTAATGTTGAAGTATTGCTGCGTAACCACCAACAACACGCTCGTCAAACTTTTCTTTGGAAAAATCATCAAAGGGCAATTTCTGATACGTTTTTTCCTTGGAATGAACGGCTGCCCCCAAGTAGGTATTCATAGGTGCATTTGACATAGCCCTGCTCGGATCTTCCGACCCATCGCGTTTTAGCTGTGCATAAAAACGATCTTTCCAGACGGTTGAACCGTTGTTTACCACAATATATTCAACACGGAACTGGTAGCTACCACGCTCAAAAGTGAAGCGCTTGGTGATATCCACACCCCCTTCGGTACGCTTCAAATCAACAACCAACTGTTTCTGGCCGTTTGACAGGGTATAGCTGGTTTTGCTGGTGTTATACACAGCACGCTGATTATTACCATTGGGCCCATCAGACTCTACCAAGGCACTCTGCGCGGTATAAACACAGGTTTGCTCTCCGGTGCAGCCGGGGTTATCCACCAGTAGGTGAAACGGGTCTGCTTTCTCACCTTCTTTAGGTAACCATGCAGGGTACTTAGGGAGCTTGAGTCCAACAATATCACCGCCAGCGGTGTCAATGCTCACAATCAACGTGTCGGTCTTTACGCTAACATGTTGACCGGATGATGACTGCGTTGTGCCAGTGCTGTTAATGAGCGGCTCTTTGTTCAGAGTCGGCAGGTCAGACCCGCTTTGTGAAGCGGTTACCGTCGGAACCTGTATATCAGTTGTCGGTTTGACCTGATTATAATCCTCATTCCATTGCCTCAGGGTTAAAACCCCAACAATAGCGAGGGCACCTATCAGGAGTGTTCTTTGCAAATCCATGATTTACGGGCCACAGATACGGGTTGATGAGTATGATTGTCATAGAAGTCTTGTTAACACTTATCAGTGTTCTCAGGGACCGGATCAAAACCTCCCGGCTGCCAGGGATGACAACGAAGTAACCGCTTGGCAGTTAACACAGACCCCTTCAATGAGCCATGACGATCGAGAGCTTCAAGAGCATAGGCTGAGCAGGTGGGATAAAATCGGCAGCGTCCAGCCATCAGTGGGCTGATACAATAACGGTAGCATTTGACCAGCCCGGTAAGAGCGTGTCTTGGTAGCTTTAACATTCTGTTATTCATGACAATGCCTGGTATTATCAACAGCAGACGTAGACGGTTCGAAAACAACAGTTTTGCTCTTCTGTTACCCATTAACGACCACGAAAATATCAATCAAGTGATTGGCGCAGAAGGGATCACCTTCTGCAATAATTGGGTTGACCACCTGGTGTTGCGTGTTTATCTGTGGAAATCCTGACGAGAAGCCTTCCACAGAGTCAGGCGCTGACTCAACTTCAACCACTGTTTTTTCAGTAATTGATTCATTTCTTTATCTGCAAGTTCACTAAAGCCCCGGCGAACCAATACAACTATATCCAAGTTACTCAGCGCCACAGTGTGGTGTCTGAACGATTCTCGAATATGTCGTTTCGTACGATTGCGGCTAACGGCAAGACGTACGTTTTTTTTGGCTACGACAAGACCGAGTCTTGAAGTGTCTTGTCCATTAACCCTTGCCAGGATCAATAAATGCCGACTGGATACTTTAATATCCGTTTTGTCAAAGACCTTTTTGAACTCAGCTGCTGTGCAAAGCCGCTTGTCACGGCCAAAATAAAAACCCACGTTTCAGCCAGAAAATCAGGCTGTTAAGCGCTTACGACCTTTAGCTCGACGACGTTTGATGATTTGTTGTCCATTTTTTGTTGACATACGGGCTCTAAAACCGTGGTCACGTTTACGCTTAAGGTTACTGGGCTGAAAAGTTCTTTTCATGGTCGTTTCCGTCTGTTTTGTTGATACAAAAGACGAGTATTTTAAGAAATTGCGGGATTACCGTCAATTTAGTTAAGCCTGCAAACCCCATAATTTTTATGTTCCTCTATCGAGTATTTATCCACATATAAGGCCTTTCAGGTATGTTCTGTTGATAATACTTATTCATTAGCACTTGAGAGTAGATGTTTTACTGGGTTTGCACAGATTTTTTTTGTTCACAGGCTATCAACGATTCAGTCTTGTTGTCTGTTATCTAAAAAAAATAAATATATCACTTAGTTAGTATTTTTTATTATTTAAAGTAATTATTAGTCAGTCCCTTTTTTGTGGATAAGGTGCTTTATCCCTTTATTCTCTAAGCATTGAGCCTGTGTACTTACTTGTAGAAAAAAGGTCATTAACATGTTGTTTTCTTGAGGATTTGTTGTGTATAAAAGCGCTTGTTATCCACAGAAACTCTGCCCACAGGTTTATACACAAGAATTCAGGGGGGGTTTTCCCGTAGATGTTAACAGGGTTGCGCACAGGTCTTTTTTTATTGTTTTTTTCTGGAACTTATCCACAGATTGCGTGTAATCTATTGAAATATATAAGAAAATAATAATCTTATGATGGAGGGTGGAGGGTGTGGATAACTTTCTTAAGAAAAGATACAATGTTTAGTTTCTCTGCCTATCAAAAAAGTCGTGCCACAGGCAGTCTGAGAGACTTCCGCATTATCTGTATTCAGGAGATGAGCCTGTGCCCCTAAAGCTATGGCAAAAATGTTTAGACCTTCTTCAGGATGAGTTGTCATCTCAGCAATTCAACACCTGGATTCGTCCCCTAAAAGTGATGGGGGATGAGCACGATCTTTGTCTTTTGGCACCTAACCGCTTTGTGGCAGACTGGGTAAGGGAAAAATTTCTTCCTAGAATCGAAGAAATTTTGGAGGAAATGTCTGATCTTGATGACGGCCAGGCACCAGCTGTTGCGTTAGCTGTATCCAATAGACGGCCAAGATCTCTCAGTAAGCGTGCGGCTCCCGCTGGCCACCCATTGCGGCCTCAAGTTTCAGAAGAATCGAGGGAGAGCCTCCCTGAAAAAAATGCGATGGTTCAACGAAGGGTTGATGCCTTGTCCGCAAAAAAAGAACCTGAGGTTATTGAAGAGCCTGTGGTCGTTGCACGCAAGGTTAACCCTCTGAAAAAAGAGAGAATGGAGCAAGCATCTATTGAGATAACGCTACCTTCTGAAGAACCTCAGGAAAGCAGGGAAGTGGAAGTTGAGGGGGCAATTAAACACCATAGTTCCCTAAACACCCGGTTTACATTTGAAACCTTTGTTGAGGGTAAATCGAACCAGCTGGCTTTAGCTGCTGCGCGCCAAGTTGCAGAAAATCCTGGTTCAGCTTACAACCCGCTGTTTTTATACGGGGGGGTTGGTTTAGGTAAAACCCATTTAATGCATGCTGTGGGTAACTCGCTGGCGAAACAAAATAGAAATTCCAGAGTCGTTTATTTGCACTCAGAACGCTTTGTTGCCGACATGGTTAAAGCCCTGCAACTCAATGCGATTAATGATTTTAAACGATACTATCGTTCTGTTGATGCGTTGTTGATTGATGATATTCAGTTTTTTGCCGGTAAAGAGCGCTCTCAGGAAGAATTTTTTCACACCTTTAATGCTCTCTTGGAAGGCGGACAGCAAATGATACTGACCTGTGACCGTTACCCAAAGGAAATTCATGGCGTAGAAGAGCGGTTGAAGTCGCGTTTTGGTTGGGGGTTAACGGTTGCCGTAGAACCGCCTGAGCTGGAAACGCGCGTAGCAATACTGATGAAAAAAGCCAGCCAGCAAAAAGTTGAACTACCCCATGAGGCGGCTTTTTTTATTGCTCAGCGTATCCGATCCAATGTCAGAGAGTTGGAAGGTGCTCTGAAGCGCGTTATTGCCAGTGCTCATTTTATGGGTAGAAAGATTGATGTTGATCTAATTAGAGAGTCATTGAAAGACTTGTTGGCTTTGCAGGATAAGCAGGTGAGTATTGATAATATTCAAAGAACAGTCGCTGAGTATTATAAAATAAAAATCTCTGATATCTTATCTAAGCGCCGGAGTCGCTCTGTTGCCAGACCTAGGCAAATAGCCATGGCGCTGTCTAAAGAATTAACCAGCCATAGTCTGCCAGAAATAGGTGATGCCTATGGGGGGCGTGATCATACGACGGTGCTACATGCCTGCCGAAAAGTGAAAGAACTGGTTGGGGAAGATACAGAAATACGTAGTGATTACAAAAACTTGTTAAGGTCACTGACCAGTTAATAATGGTGTTATCAGGTAACATTATTGGAGGAGGCGTTGTCTACTCCTTATTCTGATCTAGCTATTAAAAAGGAAAACGATGAAATTTACCATTAATCGGGAAGCGTTGCTTAAGCCCCTGCAGCTGGTTGCTGGTGTCGTTGAGCGCAGACAGACATTACCAGTATTGTCCAACGTCCTGATGGTGGTGGACGGCAATCAGTTATCCCTGACAGGCACTGATCTTGAGGTTGAGTTGGTTGGGCGCGTTACGCTTGAAAATGTGTGGGATAATGGAGAAATTACGGTTCCTGCCAGGAAGTTGATGGATATTTGCAAGTCTTTGCCTGAAAGTGCTGTGATTGAGTTTTTTATGGAAGATAACCGAGTGAAGCTGAAATCTGGCCGCTCCCGTTTCACCTTGTCGTCACTGCCAGCAAAAGAATTTCCAAGTGTTGATGAGGAGTCGGGTTCTTTGGTGTTTTCTATTGGTCAGAACCGTTTGAGACGCCTGATTGATAGAACAGGCTTTGCCATGGCTCAGCAGGATGTTCGCTATTATCTCAATGGAATGTTGTTAGAGGTCAATCAGAATAGCTTAAGAGCGGTTGCTACAGATGGACACCGAATGGCGATGTGTTCAGTTGAGGCAGATATTAGCCAGCAAACCAGGCACCAGGTTATTGTGCCGAGAAAAGGTATTCTGGAAATGGCTCGTTTGCTGACTGATGGTGATGAAGTTGTGCATATTGCTTTGGGGGCTAATCATATTCGCGCTAAAACCGGGGACTTTATGTTTACCTCAAAACTGGTGGACGGCAAGTTTCCTGATTATGATCGTGTGTTGCCTCGAGGCGGTGATAAAGTGGTTATTGCCGAGCGTCAGGAGTTGCGCCAGGCTTTTCAGCGAGCCTCAATTCTTTCCAATGAAAAGTACCGTGGTATTCGCTTGATTTTGTCAGATGGACAATTGAACGTTATGGCAAACAATCCTGAGCAAGAGGAAGCTGAGGAAGAGGTTATTCTTTCTTACCATGGAGAGAGAATAGAGATTGGCTTTAATGTTAGTTATTTGCTCGATGTGCTTTCGGTGCTTTCTGGTGACTCAATCAAAATTACATTGTCTGACCCTATCAGTAGTGCGCTGCTTGAAGAAGACGCTGATGATAGCGACTCTTCCTATGTTGTCATGCCGATGAGACTGTAATTTTTGGATTAACAGTATCAGTAACGTGTTAGCTGTCAGGCTTTTGCCGGGCAGTTTCTTTGCCAGAAGAGACTGTATGACTATCCGAAAACTCACTATAACGGATGTTCGCAATGTCCTGTCAGCAACGTTTGAGCCATCTGCTGACGTGAATGTTTTTTTTGGTGAAAATGGCAGTGGAAAAACCAGTTTGCTGGAGGCCATACATATTTTAGGTGTTGCTCGCTCTTTTCGAACACCAAAGGTGAAGCCCGTTGTCCGTGCGGGGGCTGAAAGATTAACGGTTTTCGGGTTTGTTGATCATGCTGATAGAAAACAACCTTTGCCCGTTGGTGTTTCAAAAGGTTTGCTCGATGAGAATACGTTAATACGTGTTGCGGGGGAAACGCTGTATTCATCCTCTGAGCTGGCATATCTACTCCCGCTTTTGGTGATAAATCCTGATACTTTCAAGTTGCTTGAGGGTTCGCCTGGGTCAAGGCGTAACTTTATTGATTGGGGTGTGTTTCACGTGAAACATGATGTTTTTTTACCTGCCTGGAAAAGTATGCAAAAAGCCCTAAAGCAGAGAAACGCATTGTTGCGGCAAGGCCGGGTATCTGAAAGCGAGTTATCGGCATGGAATCATGAGTTTGTTGCTGCGGCTGAGCAGGTTGATGTTTTAAGGAAAGCGCATATTGAGCAACTGCTTCCTTATTTTTACACCCTTTTAGAGAAATTGAGTACGCTGCGTGATATAACGGTAAGCTATTACCGAGGCTGGGATAAAGAAATGGCTTTGTCAGACGTTTTGGCAAAAGGTGTCAGCCGAGATCTTCATGCTGGTTTTACGCACTCTGGGCCTCAACGTGCCGATTTGAAGGTTCGATCAGGTAAGAGCAGTGCAATAGACAGATTGTCACGGGGGCAGCTAAAAATGGTGGTTTGTGCATTGAAGCTGGCTCAAGGCGCGCTTCTTGCGGAAACGACAGCAAACAAATGTGTTTTTCTTGTGGATGATCTTTCCTCCGAGTTAGATGTCTCTCACAGAAAAGCGCTGTGTCATATACTACAGCAAATGAATATACAGGTATTTATCACTTGTGTGGATCAGGATTCATTGACTGACTGTTGGTTGCCCGAGGTTCAGTGCAAGATGTTTCACGTGAAACAGGGGCAAGTTGAATGGATAGAAAACCCTGTGCGGGCAATGCGCCAGGCTGAATCTTTGGAGATAGAACATGACTGAACAGAACTATGATGCATCGAACATTAAGGTGCTAAAAGGCCTTGATGCAGTGCGCAAACGCCCGGGTATGTACATAGGCGATACGGATGATGGCACTGGTCTGCATCATATGGTGTTTGAGGTGGTGGATAACTCCATAGATGAGGCACTGGCTAATTTCTGCGACAAAATAGAAATCATCATTCATTCCGATGAATCTATTACCGTCAAGGATAATGGCCGTGGGATTCCGGTGGATATCCATGAAGAAGAAGGGGTGTCTGCCGCAGAAGTCATTATGACGGTATTGCACGCGGGCGGGAAATTTGATGACAACACCTATAAAGTGTCTGGTGGCCTCCACGGCGTGGGGGTCTCAGTGGTTAATGCCCTGTCTAAAAAGTTAAAATTAACCATTCGCAGAGCTGGCAAAGTGCACCAGCAGGTGTATACCGACGGTGTACCTCAGGAACCCATGAAAGTGATTGGTGAGACAGGGGTAACAGGAACGGAGTTACATTTTTGGCCTTCTGAGGAAACCTTTTCGAATATCCAGTTTAGTTATGATGTATTGGCTAAGCGACTGCGGGAGCTGTCTTTCCTGAATTCTGGTGTTTATATAAAGCTTATTGATGAGCGCAGCGGAAAAGTCGATGATTTTCGTTATGAGGGTGGGCTTAGTGCCTTTGTTGAGTATTTGAATCAAAACAAAAACACCATCAATAAGGTGTTTCACTTTACCATGACACGCCCCGACGGCGTTGGCGTGGAAGTGGCGCTTCAGTGGAATGACGGCTTTCAGGAAAATATCTTTTGTTTTACTAACAATATCCCCCAGCGAGATGGTGGTACACACTTGGCTGGTTTTCGTGCGGGTCTGACCCGAAATCTGAACAGTTACATTGAAAAAGAGGGGTTGTTAAAAAAGCAGAAAGTCACAACATCGGGCGATGATGCCAGAGAAGGCTTGATAGCCATTATTTCTGTAAAAGTACCTGACCCCAAGTTTTCCTCCCAAACGAAAGACAAACTGGTTTCTTCAGAGGTTAAGTCCGCTGTTGAGCATGAAATGGGTAAACATTTCTCTGATTACTTGTTGGAGAATCCTCAGGAAGCCAAGTCTATTGTGAATAAAATGCTCGATGCTGCCCGAGCCAGAGAAGCTGCCCGTAAAGCACGGGAAATGACTCGCAGAAAAGGTGCGTTGGATATTGCGGGTTTACCAGGGAAGTTGGCAGATTGTCAGGAAAAAGACCCGGCTTTATCTGAGCTGTATATTGTTGAGGGTGATTCTGCCGGTGGTTCAGCTAAGCAGGGGCGCAACAGGAAAACGCAAGCAATTTTGCCCCTGAAGGGTAAAATTCTAAATGTGGAAAAAGCCCGCTTTGATAAAATGTTATCATCTGCTGAAGTGGGTACACTGATCACTGCCCTGGGTTGTGGTATTGGGCGGCAAGAGTTCAATATTGAAAAACTGCGTTACCATAATATTATTATCATGACAGATGCGGATGTGGATGGTTCACACATCCGTACACTGCTATTAACATTCTTCTTCCGCCAGATGCCTGAGCTTATTGAGAATGGCTATATCTACATTGCTCAGCCACCTTTGTTTAAAGTAAAGCGTGGTAAGCAGGAGCAGTACCTGAAAGATGAAAGTGCTTTAGAGGATTATTTAACGCAGTCGGCCCTCGATAACGCCAGTCTGCACGTGAACGAAACAGCGCCAGGGATTGCTGGCGCGGCCTTTGAAGCCATGGTTAAAAACTATCGTCAGGTGACATCAGCCATTGACGAGCGGTTATCACGTTTATACCCCGGTGGTTTGTTAAAAGAAATGGTCTACATGCCAGCAATTTCTGAAGATGTTCTCAGCAATGAAGCGTTAATGAAACAGTGGCTTGATCAGTTGGCTGGCAGAGCGGAAGGGTTGAAACTATCAGGTTCAACCCTTGCGTTTGAGTTGGTCAGCGACAAAGAACTTAATATCTTTTTACCAAAAGTAACCATTACGGCCCATGGACTTCCCACAGAATATACCTGGAACAGTGATTTCTTTGCGTCGACGGACTACCGGGCCATCGTAACGCTTGGAGAGCGGCTACAAGGGCTTTTGGAAGAGGGGGCGTACATTCAAAAGGGTGAGCGTAAAAAGTCAGTCAGCAGCTTTGAAGAGGGCTTAGCGTGGCTGATGAAGGAGTCCACAAAGCGCCACTACATTCAGCGATACAAAGGGTTGGGCGAGATGAATCCTGATCAGCTCTGGGAAACCACTATGGACCCTGACACACGGCGTATGTTGAAGGTGACCATTGAAGATGCCATTGCCGCGGATCAAATCTTTAACACCTTGATGGGGGACCATGTTGAACCTCGCCGGGACTTTATTGAAAGTAACGCCCTGAAAGTAGCCAATCTGGATATTTAGTCGTCCAGCTCCCTGAGCCGATAGATAACTGTCGGCTTTTTGACACTTGTTTCAAACGATATAAGAAGGATGATTCATGTCTTCTGAATACAAAGCGGTTATCAGGCAGGAGCTTGAAGAAGCGGTGAGGGTTTTACATCGCTTTTTGGATAACGAAAAAAACCTTGAAGCAATTGATGAGGCTGCTCAATTGATTTCAGCGGCTTTTAAGGCCGGTGGCAAGGTGATTTCCTGCGGGAATGGTGGATCTCACTGTGATGCCATGCACTTCGCGGAGGAGCTTACAGGGCGTTACAGAGACAACCGGCCAGCCTATCCGGCCATAGCGGTTTCTGATCCTAGTCACCTCACCTGTGTTTCTAACGATTTTGGTTATGACCATGTCTTCTCCCGATATTTGGAGGGCTTGGGCAGCGCTGGTGATGTGTTGGTGGGAATCAGCACCAGTGGTCATTCTGTCAGTATCATCAACGCTGTGGAAACAGCGAAAAATCAGGGTATGAAGGTGGTGCTTCTGACCGGGAATGACGGTGGCAAGCTGGCTGGACAGGCTGACGTGGAAATCCGGGTACCTCATTTTGGTTATGCTGACAGAATTCAGGAGATCCACATCAAAGCAATTCATATCATGATTCAGTTGATCGAAAAGTATATGGTGTCATCAAAGTAGGCTGATTCGTGGTGACTTTGGCGTTGTGCCAATCGTAACCCGTCGAACCTGAAAAATCAGGCCACACGTGGAAGGAAGTGAAAGTCTGGCAAGACAAGCGCAACGGTATTAAAACGACGATGGATTGATGATTTACCACTGAAGACGCAGGGAGAAAACGTAAGAGGCTGTCCGCTAAAATACCCGAATTGAGCGATACCGGGCAGGCTTAAAAAGGTACGTACTTATCACGAAGTTTTTCGGCCAGGTTAGTATGTACCAAATCTGTTGAGGCCCTCAAATTCGCCCTTGCTGTAAAGGGGTGAAACCATTTAAAAAAATACTCTTTTTGAGAATGGGGTACTTTATAGTCGGCAAGCTCTGGTAACTGGAGTTCTCTCTCTCTAAGCTGAGCAAAGCCCAATCGAGAGGCGTTTGTTGAGTCGGTCATCCACATATAACGCATCTTTTCAAAATGAGGGTTTTTACCAAAGTGTGAAATATTTTCAGACAACTCTTCGTTTCTAGAATCAGTGTTATCAGGATTTGGTATAAAACACGTCTTTTGGAAAAAACCTCGATTAGACCTGCTGCTCTGAACGTAGATGTGGTGACCGCCATTTAAACGAACTTCTATGTTAGCGATATAAACCAGCAGGGTACCCAGGTAAAGAGATTGATAATTTTCTTCTAACATTAAATTGTCTATACGACAGAATTCTGGCCTTTTGATACGAGGCATTGGAGGATGGTATTCGATTTCTATTACCCCGGCATAGGTTGAGCCTTCATAAATCTGGAACACTAGGTCACAATCATTCGATGGGTAAGGCAAAATAAACCTGGCAAGAGTATAAATGCGCCCTTCTTGCCCTTCTTGGAGACACTTAAAACGGCACCCATCCCTAAATCCAACACGGGTAAAATATATATACATACTGTTTTTTACCTCATGGTTTTATTTTTACGTTGCGGCCATCATAGAACTTCGACCTGAATCAATCAAATACACAGTCCTTATATTTTCACTCAATATTGTGAATAATTAACTGTTTGTCCAACTAAAACCGCGATGGCGCTATCACTGTGGACACTCGAAACAGATGTCTTTCTGCGTTAACTGCTTCAGGCGAGTGGAAGGTGTCGGGTTACTCCTCTTGATACGTTGTATGAGCTTCTTTCTGACGCGCTTCAATAATACTTGGCAAGCGTATTTTCTACCCAATCTCTTGCTTGATTATTAGCGGCCGCGGGTCCTTTATCCTCAGTGGTGATAACCGGTCCAATGTGAACATGAATCGTGCCCGGGGTTTTTGTCCATCGATCTTTAGGCCAGTGGTGTCCTGCATTGTGGGCAATAGGCAGAATATCAACGCCGGCAGAACAGGCAAGTCCTGCGCCTCCCCGGGAAAATTTGCCCACCTTCCCTGGATGGCTACGGGTGCCTTCCGGGAAAATTAACACAGAAACTCCTTTTTTCAACGAGGATAACCCTTGCCTTTTTATTCGTTGCAGAGCACCGAGTGGGTCCTTGCGGTCAATGGCGATGGGTTTGATGCTGCGCAAGGCCCAACCAAAGAACGGTATGGACAATAGCTCTTTTTTTAGCACCTGCGTTTGCGGTGTCAGTAGGGTCTGAAGAAAAAAAGTTTCCCATGTACTTTGGTGATTACTGATAATAACGCAACCCTTGTCAGGGATATTTTCTTTGCCGTGGACTTCCCAGCGGACGCCACAAATAACCCGACAAAGGTAAATAGATACCAGGCTCCAGTTTTTAGCCAGCAGTTTATGCCTTTTTTTATAAGGGAAAAAGCCAATAACCAAGAAACATAATGTTGGAAAAAAGATTGTCCATAATGACAAAAGTCCATAAAAGAGAGCTGTTCTGATGGTAGATACGACAAAAGACATTAAATACCTGATGTAACTATTTTTTTGTAAAAAGCAAAAAGATCATCAAACACCAGCGTACTCCCCAGAGTTTGTTGTTGCGTCAGCGTTTTTTGTCCTTTGCCGGTCTTAACCAGAGCGGTTTTGCAGCCTGCCTGCATTCCCGCCTGTATGTCCCTCAAGGAATCACCTACCAGCCAGGTATCAGCAGGACTCACCGCTAGTGAGTGTAAAATGCTATTCACCATGCCAGGCTTTGGCTTCCGGCATTGGCAGCCATCATCAGGATGGTGAGGGCAGTACTCAATAAGGGCAATATACCCCCCCGCCTGTTCAACCAGGCTTACCATTTTTTCGTGCATTCTATCGAGCTGTGCCCCGGTAAAATAGCCTCTGGCCAGTCCTGACTGGTTGGTGGCAATGGCAATAAGATAACCGGCCTGGTGGAGCCCGGCAACTGCTTCAATGCTGCCAGTGATAGGTACCCATTCGTCAGCAGACTTTATGTAATGATCGGAGTCTTCGTTAATGACACCATCCCGATCAAGAATAATCAGTTTTTTCATAGTATTAAAAAAAGAAAGGACACCCCAGTGTAATGGAAGCCCTCTCATTATCACAGTCAGTAATTTGCTTATACTGTTTTTAGCAAGGAGATATCAGCTACATGGAGGAATAGCTCGCGCAGCTGCTTCAGTAAAGCATAGCGGTTAAGTTTCACCGCCTCATTGTCAGCGTTAACCAGCACTTTGTCGAAGAAAGCATCCACAGGTTCTTTAAGTGTAGCCAGTGCTTCCATTACCTTGGCATACAGCCCTTGCTTGACCAGGGGAGCTGTTTCCTTGCGTTTGATAAACAATGCTTTGGCCAGGTCGATTTCTGCCTGTTCAATAAGCAGTGATTCATCAATCACATCCGGTATGATAATGTCTTTTGCTTTTGTCAGTATGTTAGAGACCCGTTTGTTGGCGGAGGCTAAAGCGGCTGCTTCAGGCATAGCATAAAAGCGGATAATGGCCTGAATGCGCAGGTCATAATCCAGCGGTTGAGTTGGACGAAGCGCCTTTACCGCATTAATGACTTCAGCCGCTACGCCTTTATCCTGATAACTTGCGTTAAAACGTTCCAGCATATAATCAACGACTGTCTGAAAGGTGTCTTGCTCAGGGAGGTTTACGCCTGTGCTCTGGTAACCTTTCGCTGCCTGCTCAGTGAGCTGGTTAATGTCAAGGTTAAGTTTTTTCTCAATAATTATACGGAGAATACCAATACTTGCTCTTCTGAGGGCAAAAGGATCTTTACTGCCAGTGGGTGGCTGACCAATCCCGAAGATACCGGTAATTGTGTCTATTTTATCGGCAATGGACAATGCGCAACCGGTAAGAGAGGATGGCAGCAGGTCACCGGCAAAGCGAGGCATGTATTGTTCATTCAGTGCTGTGCAGACATCCTTCGGTTCACCATCGTGGGCAGCATAATACTGGCCCATAATTCCCTGGAGATCGGGGAATTCACTCACCATCTCGGACACCAGGTCAGATTTACTCAGAAGCCCTGCCCGGGCCGCATGCTCAGCGTTTTTACCTTCCTGCTTTACGATTGAGGCAGCGAGCCTTGAGATACGCTCTGTCTTGTCATAAACAGAGCCAAGCTGTGTCTGAAATACAATAGATTTCAGCTGTTCACGGCGAGCTTCCTGTGTGGTTTTCTTGTCAGTTTCAAAGAAAAATTTGGCGTCAGACAACCGGGGACGAATCACGCACTCGTTACCGGCAATTACCTGCTGGGGGTCACAGCTTTCAATATTAGCAACGGTAATGAAGTGAGGCTGTATAGCACCAGATTCATCAACGACATGGAAATATTTTTGGTGTTCTTTCATAGAAGAAACCAGAGATTCAGCGGGTATTGATAAAAACTCGTTATCAAAGCGTCCAGCCATTGCCACCGGCCACTCAACCAACGCTGTTACCTCATCCAGCAGATCATTATCAATAACGGCAATTCCGCCAGTTTGTTGCGCAGCCATTTTAACCTGGTCGCGAATCACATCACGGCGTGTAATAAAATCTGCCAGCACTTTACCTTCTTCTTTTAATTTGCGCGCATAATCAGCAGGTTTGTTGATGGTAATAGGGCGATTGGCATGAAAGCGGTGTCCAAAGGTTTTATTATCCGCCTTTAGCCCGAGCACTGAGCAGTCAACAACGCTATTTCCCATTAACATCAGTAACCACTTCACAGGGCGGACAAACTCATCTCTGCGAGCACCCCAGCGCATGCGTTTTGGGATGGGCAATCCAGACAGGGATTGAGAGACCACCTCAGGCAACAGAGCTTTAGCGTGAGCCCCCTCTTTTACAAAACGGAACACTAGCCAGGCGCCCTTATGGGTACTCAATGATTCCAGTTGATCGACACTGACGCCATTGGAGCGGGCAAACCCTTCAGCAGCTTTAGTGGGGTTGCCATCCGCATCAAAGGCCGCTTGCATTGCCGGACCACGGCGCTCTAAATTCTGGTTGGGCTGAGCTGTATCAAGGTTTTTGATATAGACTGCCAGGCGGCGAGGTGTCGCAAAACTAAGACACTCAGAAAAATGCAATTGCGCATTTTTCAAACCCTCAGCAATATTAGCTGTAAACGCGTCAGATAGCTTTTTCAGGGCTTTTGGGGGCAGCTCTTCCGTACCCAGCTCAATGAGAAAATCTTGCGTCTGCATTATTTTACCCCCTTTTCAAGGTGTGCCAGCACGTAGTTTCGATTTGACTCCTCCGCCATGGGGAAGCTCAGATTGCGACGGGCTTCAAAGTAAGCTTTAGCAACAGATCGTGCCAGAGTTCTCACCTTGAGAATGTAACGCTGTCTTTCGGTCACTGAAATAGCGTGTCTGGCATCAAGAAGGTTGAAGGTGTGAGAGGCTTTTAAGACAAATTCATAAGCAGGCAGTGGCAAGTCGAGTTCGACCAGGCGCTGGGCTTGTGTTTCAAAGAAACTGAATTGTTGAAAGAGTTCGCTTGTGTCAGCCTGTTCGAAGTTAAATATGGACATCTCCACTTCATTTTGATGAAACACATCACCATAAGTGACTTTGCTTCGCAGACCTTTTGCCCAGACAAGATCATAAACATTGTCAACACCTTGAATGTACATGGCTAAACGTTCCAGGCCGTAGGTAATTTCACCAGTAATAGGGAAGCATTCTAGGCCACCGACTTGTTGAAAGTAGGTAAACTGCGTGATTTCCATACCGTTCATCCAGACCTCCCAACCTAGTCCCCAGGCACCCAGTGTGGGGGATTCCCAGTTATCCTCAACAAAGCGGATATCGTGAACAAGGGGGTCAATACCCAGCGATTTAAGAGAATCAAGATATAATGCCTGAATATTATCAGGTGAAGGTTTCATGACGACTTGAAACTGGTAGAAATGCTGCAGACGATTAGGGTTTTCACCATAACGGCCATCATTGGGACGTCTGCTGGGCTGAACGTAAGCTGAATTCCAGTTCTCGGGGCCTATGGCACGCAGGAAGGTCGCTGGATGGAATGTACCTGCACCCACCTCCATATCCAGTGGTTGTATGATAACGCAGCCCTGCTGTGACCAGAACTGTTGCAGGGCAAAAATCAATCCCTGAAATGTATTGATATCGGGTGTACTTTGAGACGTCACTGCTGTTCTACCTCTTAGAGGCTTCGGTAAGGATAAATAAAGCGAACCATGCCAAATTATACTGGTTTGCTAGGGAGAATATACGGTTGTGGATATTTTGTGAATTGCTGTGGGTAAATAATATTGCACCTTATTGCCTTTTTAGATTAGGTCGATAAATCAACAGGTTGTTTCGAAAATCTATCTGCATTGCAATAATCTGTCTCAAATTTGACATAAAATGAGACACTTGTTCGGAATGAAAAATGACAAGGAAAGATAAGCTGCTATAGTGAACATAGCGGCGGTAACAATCGTGAGCTGATAATAAAAAATTAATAATTAAATGGTATAAGGAGAGTAACCATGAAAAAATCACTAATCGCTTTAGCTTTTGCCCTGACGGCTTCGTCGAACACGTTCGCATCTGGTCTTGATAACGCTTCTGCTAACGTTTCTATGAACGTTGCTCTGTATGCTTCTATCACTGGTTTGGATGACTTTGCTCTGTCTACTTCTGGTACAGATGGTTCAGCTGACGCTGTTTATTCTGGTAGTGATACGTATAACCTTGAGTCTAACGGCCAGGTACGTGTAACTTTGTCTGGTGGTGATCTGACTAACGGTACTGACAGTGTAGCTACTTCATACTCTTTAGACGGAAGCGCTATGACTTTTGACACTGTTGCTGACTCTACACATAACCAAGCACACACTGTTGCTGCTTCTGCCCAGTTAGGTGCGATCTCTGACCAGAAGGCTGGTGCGTACGCTGGAGCTATCACTCTGACTGTTAGTGGTATCTAATCTGACATCAGTTTAGAGTGAGATAATAAACCTGCGGGTGCTTCATCCGCGGGTTTTTTATGTAAGCAGCCTTAAGATGCTGTTCGTGAAATACAACCTCTGCCATTGGTATGATCTTCACAGCGTGGGCCTCTGGTAGCGTAGGCATAATGGTGAGGATGCCAGTTCAGTAGCCTGCCTTGAAAAGCAAATAAACGCCAAAAACTTTTCCTGCAAATTAGCATAAACAAAGTCCCTGTTGTAGTCTGTGGTTTTTTATTAACCGACACAGTTTTAACGTTCATGACAGATCTGAGTGCCATTTATCAGGATACGATTGTTGCACAGGCAACACCCCCTGGAAGGGGAGGTGTCGGGATTATCCGAGTGTCGGGCGGTGATGCCAAACGTATTGCCAATAAGGTACTAAAAAAGGATCTTAAGCCACGTTATGCCCATTATGGGCCTTTTTATTCACACGAAGGCGGTGTTCTCGATGAGGGTATTGCCCTGTTTTTTCCCGGACCGAATTCTTTTACCGGCGAAGATGTGCTTGAACTACAAGGGCATGGTGGACCTGTGGTAATGGATTTGTTGATAAAAGAGTTGTTGTCCTTAGGTGCCCGTCAGGCTGGCGCGGGGGAGTTTTCAGAAAGGGCATTTTTGAATGATCGAATGGATCTTGCTCAGGCTGAAGCCATAGCAGATCTGATTGATAGCACCTCTGAGCAGGCCGCGCGTTCAGCTTTGCGGTCATTACAGGGGGGGTTCTCAAAGCAGGTGAACGCATTGGTTGAAGGGTTAATACAGCTGCGTATTTATGTGGAAGCCGCTATTGATTTCCCCGAAGAAGAAATTGATTTTTTAGCCGATGGCAAAGTGGGGACTGACCTGGCGATGATTCTGGAAAACCTTGATAAGGTGATTCGGCAAGCTGGGCAGGGTGCTATTTTGAGAGAGGGAATGTCTGTGGTTATAGCAGGGCGCCCAAATGCCGGTAAATCCAGTCTGTTAAACGCCCTCTCTGGCAGGGAAACAGCCATTGTTACAGATGTTGAAGGAACGACACGTGACGTATTAAAGGAACATATCCATATTGATGGTATGCCACTTCATGTGATTGATACCGCTGGTTTGAGGGATACTAAAGATAAAGTAGAGCAAATTGGTGTGGAGCGGGCTTTTAAAGAAATAGCAAAAGCAGATCGTGTTTTATTGATGGTCGATGGTTCTTCGACACCAGCCGTAGATCCAAAAGAGATTTGGCCTGAATTTGTCGAGCGTTTTCCTTGTAGCAGCAAATTAACGATAATCCGCAATAAAATCGATTTAACGGGCGAAAAGCAGGGACTGCTCCTTAAAAACCGGATTCCAGTAGTCAGAATCAGTGCTATGGAAGAAGTTGGTCTGAGTGTGCTTAGGGAGCATTTGAAGCAGTGTATGGGTTATGAGGGACTGGTGGAAGGAGGCTTCTCTGCTCGCAGGCGACATCTCGATGCGCTGAATAAAGCACAGGCGTTGTTAAATAATGGTAAAGCGCAGCTGGAGCATAGGGGGGCAGGTGAATTGTTAGCTGAAGACCTGCGTCATGCACAAAAAGCGCTCGGTGAAATTACCGGCGAATTTTCATCGGATGATCTTTTGGGGCGTATTTTTTCATCGTTTTGCATTGGGAAATAATAAGATGCTGTTTGTGGTCTTTTATGAAAAGCGAAACCGATGATAAAATCAGCCTGTTTTTCGAGTTTTTGAGAGCCTGGTGGTGCTGTGTAACGAAGAAAAGTCCAAAACAGGCGGTTTATATCAGCGGTTTCAGCTCATAAAAGATTGTGAACAGCTTCAAAGAGCTAGCTCACATGACGGTGTCCGGGATCATATTGGGGTATAGCCTGACAGGGGGATAAGCCCTTAGTTCCATTGAGGTAGAATACCATCACTATAACGGGTCTGTTTTTCTGAATTTAGTAGGGGGGAGTCACCTGTTTTATAGACTTTTTCGATGAACCTGACCCACGTATAAACTCTTCAGCCGTTTCCATTTTTCCATAAAATATTTGACACATACCGTATGATCCAAGCATGGGCCAATGGTATTCGCGTGAGAGACTCACTGCTTGAGTACGATCTTCCAAAGCCTGAAAATCTTCTTTAAAAAATTAAGGCCGAGCGCTATTTACAATAATTTTGTCGTATAAATTTAAACGTTGCCATTTTGGGTAAGTATTCCAAGACTTTTCTTACAAAACTATAACTCTAAAGGGAGTTATACTGGACAGCCTTTCTCTAAGGCTACATGCAATATTAAGCGCCTTGGCTCGGAACAGATAGCAAAAAGGAGTGAACGCCATACTCTGACCATTATTCCGAACCCTCAGGTTATCGAACGTTTATTAAAAAAGACTTTTGTCGTTTACAAAGAGGTAAATTTTAAACTAAACAAAAGTCACAAATCTATGCATTTAGCCTTCTTTTGACTGCTGTTGAGAAGATTATGAACAAGTTCTTAAACCGGTATCAGCCAGTGCCATCTCAGACACCACAGCATTTCTTATACTTTTTACCACTGTTGCAAATACACGGATCATTACGGGAAGGGGTGTTTTCCTTTACCTGTGTAGCTGTCTTTTGCAGCAGGGTATCGAGCTCAACGGTATTCTCTAGCTTCTCTTCATCAATCACGACCTTAATGATGATATCATTTGCTTTGGCAAGAGCGAGTAACTCCGCGCTGCGCTCTTCTGTTTGAACAGTTACCCTGGCAGGGTTTGTTTCCGTGCCCGGGCGCAGAACTTTTTTGGTCTTATAGCCAACACTTCGGGTATCTGGCATATTTGTACGGCCACCTTTATAGAAGAATTTGGACATAAATTAGAGTTTCCTTAGAAGTAATAATCAACACAGTATAAATGAAATTTTGCTGGAGTGCTTATGGGGCTGATAGCTTGATAAGAGACAGTGCTACTATCGGTTTCCGAAAGAGTACTCCCGCCTGAGCTAGGCGGGAGGTGAATTTCGTCTAACATTCTGCTACTATCCTTTCTGTCGTTGAAGACCTACCCTCGGGCAGAGGGGAAGTAAAGTCTGTGGAGTTAATGTAAGTCCCTCGTGGCTGTAATGTGGAAGCAGAAACCTGCGTAAACTCGCAAGAAAGTAACGCCCCAGTAATGGGAATCCTCCAGCGACCTGGCTGGGGGAGGATGTCAAAATAATAAGTATTTATACTTGCTTAGGCTGATTTTTGAAATGATAGTCACTGCAAACAATGATTTTTAAGTAAAAAACAACAAAAAAACAACAATGGACAGCCTGTTCATCACCTGCCTTGAAATGACCAGTCTTGAAGGGGGAAGTTATCAGTAACCTAAATTCAATAGTTGAAGGCTCTTTGTCCTCCAGGAGCCAGGCTTTCAGCAAGTTAAAAGCGGTCAACTGCTGAATGTAAGTTTAGCCATTGAACACTTTAAATACGTTGAAACAGCCTGCTCAGAGCAGGGTTTTTTTCGGTGTTTTATCCACAAAATATGAAAAGAAGTCCTCAGGGAAAGCATTTATCACCAGTATTAAGCAGTTTATCCACAGAAGGATGATATCTGTAGTGTTTATGAATTTCGTCGTTTATTATTTTGGCTACCTATCAGCAAATATGGTTATATAAAGGTTTTTACTAGGTTTTCAGTGTATATTTTATAGAATTCATCGTCGTTTAAATTGACATTTTTTATTATTATTTGAAAAGTGTTTGTTTTTTGTTCAGTTTATTGCTGGGCAGCATAAATAATAACCATATTGCTTTGTCGACAGGTTATCAAAAGCGTAAATTATTATTTTTTGACGTCTATTTAATAGGGAAAAGAAGACCGGTAAAAATCCATAGGCGGACGCCTAAGTATAGGAAATACCCTCTATAGGCCAGAATTTACAGTGTGCTAAGGTATGAACTGATGTCTATAACAAGCTCGAGTTTAGAGTGAGCAGACTTCGATAATTGCCAGAAAAAGGCACAAGATGGCGGTTCCGAACCCGCTAAAGCTGGAACCACCAGGCTACTCAAAGACAGAAAGCTATCCTTGGCAAACCGGCCTATTACATCTCTTTTCCAGGAGCCTGTCGGACTTAAGACAATTTCGGCCTAAAATCCAGGAAGCGCGAGAAAGTGCGGCCAGAATTTCCGATCAATTTGCTTAAATAGGTCAACTATTCGCACAAGTTGATCGAAAATTCTGACTCGCTCTAGTGAATTTTATGCTCGAAAGCATAAGTCCGACAGGCTCCCAGGTGGTGTTACCCCCCAAGGGATGAGGTGCTCAACTCAACTCCCTGGCTGGCTCGAATGCCTTCTGAAACAAGCAACACCAACAAACACTTTTCCGTTGGCTAAATATACGACTAATGACTTACTAATGATTGCAGTTGCTTAGGGTTCGGGCAGGTAAACTCGCAAGAACTCTGGTGAACCAACCTTGGCGCTCAGAGGATGTCATGATTACTGGAATGATGAGAACAGGTCTGTAAGAAGCTATTCCTCAATTTGCCTATTGAGTTCATCAGATAATGCCAATAAAATTTCGGCAACCATTTCCCCGTATTGGGTTGGATCACCTTCAAAGAATTCCGGGAAACCTTGAATTATGTTTCAAAGCGTTGGTCATTGTTATCGCGTTTCCCTTTGAGAGCAGATGGAACAAAGCATCACATAATGATTGTCATGCAGGGGCATCGACCATTTCAAAACCCTGAACAAGCGCTGGTTTTGCCAGGGGATAAAGTTCCCACTCTGTGCACTTATGCAATACCATGGCTTCCCCAAAATAGTCTCGGGCAAATTTGGCAAAATCACTTCTGCGCTCAAACCACACCTCACCCGATGAAGGCTCAAAAAAGACCACATCAGATTGTGCATCGCCCAACCAGGCACATAGAAAGTGTCCCATTCCGGGATTATCCAAGCTCAAATTGGTAACATCAAAATTATGTACAGCAATTAGCACATAACATGACGTATAGTTTAATAACGCATTAACCATCAAGTGAGATTGGGTGAAACTGTCTTTAGCCGTCAACTCATCCATGTATTCTTTACAGTTAAAAAGGACTCTGTGTGTTACGGGGTGGAAAAGGAGACGTAAACCAAAAATCTCCAACCAATTCTGCAGATCCATCGCCTGAGAGATAATACCCGTTACGTCTTCCCTTTTGCCCAATCTGGAAAGCTGTAAATTCACGATACGACGAACCTCGGCTTTATTAAAACGGCTTTTATTAAATAATCCCCTTTCTTTCCTGGTCAGCTCAGTGGCGAGATGACGGTCATCGCTGTGGTATCTAATCCAGTGGGCGCAAATAGAAGCACACACGCCGTAATCACTAATATCATCTTGATCAAAAAGCCAGGTTATTACGCCGTTGTTGTTGGCCGCATATCTCTCAAAGTAGTTTGGAAAAACAGGCATCAGTTTCTCTTTAAGATCTGAGTTCTGCATAACAGCTACGCCATAACCTCGACCAAGCTGGTGTGTTGTATATGCAACGATGGTTTTTTATCCTGATGAGTGTATACAACCAGCCTAGACAATAAATTCACCAGGAAATTGGTTTTGGAACGGTGCCTCTGTGCTCTATCTAAAAGATATTTTTTAGCGCAGGAAACTAACCCCTTAACTATACGACTACGGTTGTTAATTTAATACCGTAACTGCTCAGAATGTTTTCTGTTATTTCTCTATGAGAAATCATAGCTTTTTTTTCCACAAGTACCGCATGGGTAACATGCGCAGGGTTTTCAGGGGTGGCCAAATCGGCTAACCGCCAGTTCACCATGGCAGACTCAATGGCTGTCATGCTCGGGTTAAAAGCCGCGTTCTCGGCGTATTGACCCGTGATGATTTGTCCATTTGATAATTGAAGCGCAACACCCGAGTAGCACTGTGTGTAGGGAGCGTAACTGTTAGCGGCTGCATCAGCGGCTGCTACGGCGAGGGCATCTTTGGTGTAAGGCTCGGCCAGTTGAATCTCGGTAGACGCTGAAGACATCAAGCGGTCAGTCTGGTTAAGGTTGGCAGGGCCAAAGGAGTCAGAAAGCAGGTCTGCCATTTGATAACGAGCTATTTTTTTGCTGTTGAGACGCTTGATGGTCACAATGATATCGTCAATATGGTTCAACTCGTTAAGGAACTGTCGGCAATGGCCGCAAGGCGCATTATTGACGATTAGTTGGCGTAGTCGGGTTTCTCTCTGATGCCAGGCATTGCAGACAGCAGCCTGCTCGGCATGGACGGTCAGCTTCAGGGGAATTTCGGGCATTTCCAGATTTGCCCCAAAATATAAGGGGCCATGCCCACTTTCCCGGTAGCCTTCAACAATAGCGCCCACAGGAAACCGTGAAATAGGGTTCACTGTCAGCGCTGTGGCCAGAGGAAGTAAGGTTTCCAAAAGCTCATCCCAAGGGATGTTCAGGCAGCGCATTAAGCTTTGGGACTGCTTTGGATCAAGCCGGCCCTTCTGGTGCTTCAGGTTGTCTAAAATGGCAGCAGCAACGCTGGGAAACCGGGTGAGTTGTTTGTGAAAGGTGGGTGCTATCATCAGGGCTTACTGGCTCACAGGGCGACTGATTTGTGGTGGATAAAAATTGCCACAAATCAGGACTATTGTCCAGCAGGAGTTCATCTGTGTGTATACTATAGGGTGCTTACAACTGTGTTACACAGGCAGTAGTAGCCCTGAAAACACAGAACTGTCAGGCATTAAAGAGATTTTCACGTGTTTTGGATCTTGGTGAGCGATCCTGTGAAGGTTGGGATTTTTGTCTTTGCGGGAATGATGGTAAGGGTGCCTTAAGTCTGACAGGCCAAGGGGCTGTTTGATGATACCAAAGAACTCTCATAAGTTAAGGTGAGTGCCAAATGACATCGCCCTGAAGTCCGGGGGTGTGATTATCGCCCTGAAGTCGACAATTCACCTGCCTTTGGTAGAAGTAACCCATGGTAGAGATATAATGCAAAAGGCCCGGCCCATTCTTATTTTTGACTCCGGTGTTGGTGGTCTGAGTATCTACCAGGCTGTAAAGCAGCGTTTGCCTGGTTTGGAGGTAGTATACTGCTCTGACAGTAAGGGTTTTCCCTATGGCCCAAGACAAGAAGACGACGTTGTACAGAGAACCTGCTATTTTCTCCAGGCACTGACAGAGCGGTATCACCCATCACTCGCTATTATTGCCTGCAATACAGCAAGCACGGTTGCATTGCCTTTTGTACGACAACTGTTGAATATTACTGTCGTTGGGGTTGTGCCAGCCATTAAAACAGCTGCTGAGCTATCTGTCAGTCGACGTATTGGTTTATTGGCAACACCGGGCACTGTTTGCAGGGCATATACGGATCGCCTGATAGCTAATTTTGCCAGCGACTGTGAAGTGATTCGGGTAGGTAGCAGTGACCTGGTGCATATGGCAGAAGATGTGCTTCGTGGTAAAACCATTAATCAACAAGCCCTCCGCTCAATCGTTGCGCCTTTTTTTCAGGGGAGTCGTACGGTGGATGCTATTGTGCTTGGTTGCACTCACTTTCCGTTATTGAAAAAAAAGTTGCAGCATGTTGCACCGTCTGCTGTAACCTGGGTGGACTCTGGTCATGCCATTGCCCGCAGGGTTGAGACTTTGCTTGGCAGCGGTAGCGCCTATGTTACAGGGAGTTTTACAGGCGGTAATGATACGTACATTGATACCCTTCATAGTACGACGCTATCTGGAACGCCTTTCACAAGGCTCAGTGAACTGGGCTTTTTTGTGTAGAACACCCCGGAATAGTCAAAAGACCGGGCCAAACGAATATCTTACTTTTCTGAAGGGGTAATTCTTAGAAGCAATCTTAAAAGTCTGCCCGTAGCGAGGACTTCGAGAAATGGAGGATAAAAAGTCGCTTTTGTGAGGAGAATAGCGGGACTATTTGACGAACAAAAGTGACTTTTTAGACTCATTTATCTTAGCCGCAGTAGGAGCATGACTTTTAAGACTGCTTCTCAGACAACATTATCTTTAATGGAAAATGAGCTGCCTTCAATTATTATTCAAGGGACTTCATGGTGGGCTAAAATCAAGGAGAATAAAGCGTATCTATACGAAGTTTTTCCACAACCCAACGATTTGTCCTGACAGGTTTGGGGAAACTGGCGCATCTATGGGGTTCCCGGCGTGTTATACTCCGCGTTTTTCAAGACTGAGGCAAGGTGAGCGATTTTGGCAGTGGATTTTCCGACCCGATTTGACGTAATTATTATTGGCGGTGGTCATGCCGGGACTGAAGCGGCATTGGCATCTGCCCGTATAGGGGTGAAAACCCTGTTACTCACCCACAACATCGAAACGTTGGGGATGATGTCCTGCAACCCTGCCATCGGTGGTATTGGCAAAAGCCATCTGGTAAAAGAGGTGGACGCTCTCGGTGGTGCCATGGCCAGGGTGACAGATTTTGCTGGTATCCAGTTTCGGGTACTCAATGCCAGAAAAGGCCCGGCCGTGCGTGCAACGCGTGCTCAGGCGGACCGAGCCCTTTACCGTCAAGGGATTCGCTCAATCCTTGAGAACCAGCCTAACCTGTCTATTTTTCAGCAGTCAGCCGATGATCTGATTTTTGGTGAAGGCGCTGAGCACGATCAGGTACGTGGTGTTATCACCAATATGGGTGTGCGTTTTTATGCGCCTAATGTGGTGCTGACGGCAGGCACCTTTCTGGGCGGTCGCATCCATGTGGGGCTGGATTCTCACCGGGGAGGGCGTGCCGGCGATCCGCCATCCATAGCGCTGGCCGATAAATTACGCTCTCTGGAGTTACCTGTCGAACGGCTGAAAACCGGCACACCGCCACGCATTGACGCGCGCTCTGTGGATTTCTCCGTTATGGAGCAGCAGTTTGGGGATAACCCGTTGCCAGTGATGTCTTACATGGGCTCACGGGCCGATCACCCGCAGCAGGTGTGCTGCTATATCACCCATACCAATGAAGTGACACATGAGGTCATTCGTAGCGGACTTGACCGCTCACCCCTGTTTGCTGGCGTGATTGAAGGGGTTGGCCCTCGTTATTGCCCGTCCATTGAAGACAAAATTACCCGTTTTACCGACAAGAACTCCCATCAGGTGTTTATTGAACCAGAGGGGCTCAACACCCACGAACTGTACCCTAACGGGATTTCAACCAGTCTACCTTTCGATGTACAGATGGATCTTGTCCGTTCCATCAAGGGGCTGGAAAGCGCTCACATTACCCGTCCGGGTTATGCCATTGAGTATGACTACTTTGACCCACGGAGCCTGAAATATTCCCTTGAAACCAGAGCCATTGGCGGGTTGTTTTTTGCCGGGCAGATCAATGGCACCACAGGTTATGAAGAAGCCGCCGCTCAGGGGCTGCTGGCTGGCCTGAATGCTGCCCTCAGGGCTCAGGACAAGGAAAGCTGGTGCCCTCGCCGTGATGAAGCCTATATTGGCGTGTTGGTGGATGATCTGATCACCAACGGCACCAGCGAGCCTTACCGGATGTTTACCAGCCGGGCAGAGTATCGTCTGATTTTGCGCGAAGACAATGCTGATTTGCGTCTGACGGAAAAAGGCCGTGAACTGGGCTTGGTGGATGATGCCCGCTGGGCTGCGTTTTCTGAGAAGAAAGCGCGCGTCGAGAAAGAAACCGAGCGCCTGAAGCGCAGCTTCGTACAACCTCACAGCGAAGCCGTAAAGAAAATAGCTGACAAGTTGACCAATCCTGTTAATCGTGAATACAGCCTCCAGGAGTTGCTGCGTCGACCAGAGTTAAGTTATGACGATGTTGCGGGTTTGGTGGGTGAAGCTGAAACCAGTGAACAGGTCCGGGATCAGGTTGAAATCCAGACCAAGTATCAGGGGTATATCGACCGTCAAACCCAAGAAATAGACAAACTGCGCCGTTACGAGAATACCCGCATTCCTGAAACGATGGATTTTGAGAATATTGACGGGTTATCCAATGAGATCCGCCAGAAGCTGAAAGAACAGCGGCCAGATACGCTAGGCAGAGCATCACGTATTCAGGGAATGACTCCGGCGGCGGTATCATTACTGTTGATACATCTTAAAAAGAAGTCGATGGTCGCTTAAAATAAAAGGGTAAAAAAAGCCGGGTTTTCCCGGCTTTTTTATTAGGCAGTCAAGCTGATATCAATCTCCAAGTTTATGGAGAGGGTGTAAAATTCCTTAATTTTTGCGACTGTCAATGGGAGCCCTGGCTATTTAATCTTTATAAAAAATGAACTTTTTTACCAAAAAATAGCCCAATTACCCTAGGAGCCTGACCGAGAATAGCGCCCGTAGCGAGGATTGCGAGAAATTGAGGATAAAAA
>NZ_JAVLSP010000179.1:0-2753 GCF_031528575.1 Candidatus Sororendozoicomonas aggregata | reverse complement strand
CGTCAAATAGCCCCACTATTATCCTCAGAAGCAGAAATTTTTATCCTCAATTTCTCGTAATCCTCGCTACGGGCGCTATTCTCGGTCAGGCTCCTAGATAACACGGTAACGGCTTGTTCAAAAAGCGGCGATGACCTTCAATATTTTTGTTCCCAGTGCTACACTTTTCCGACAATGGGGGGCGGAATATAATAAGCCATGGTCACGATTAAGGACGTAGCGGCACGCGCCAATGTATCGCAGGCAACTGTCTCTCGTGTTGTGAACAATACAGGGCAAGTTACTGACGCTACTCGTGATCGGGTAGCGCGCGTCATCAAAGAGTTAAACTACAGTCCAAACCCTGTGGCGCGGTCTCTGGCTAACAATTCGTCTAACACTATTGGCCTGATGATCTCTTCTTTTCGTGGTAGCTTTTTTGGCGATCTGATGGCAGAAGTGCAGGAGGCCATCGACATTGCCAACAAACGCCTGTTTGTTACACAGGGGCGTCACAGTATTGAGTCAGAGAGAGAAGCCATACAACACCTCATTACTACGCGATGCGATGGTATTATCCTTCATGCCCGCTACCTCTGTGACGAAGAGATTATCGCCTTTAGTCAGCAAGTCACTATTATACTGCTCGACCGCTACATTCCCTCTTTGCAAAATTTCTGCATTACCTTTGACCACGTCACTGCCAGTCAAAAAGCAGTGGATCAACTCATCAGTCACGGCCACACCCGTATTGCCTGTATTACCGGACATCTATACAGGCATAAAGCCTGTGAACGTTACCAGGGGTATGTCAACAGCCTGAGTGATCATAACATACCGGTTGATGGTGAGTTGGTGGTTGAAAGTGAATACGATCGACAACAGGGCTATGAGGCTACAAAGCAACTGCTATCAAGGGGAAACCCCTTTACTGCTGTATACTGCTGTAGTGAAGAGCTGGCAGCAGGCTGCATGGATGTATTCAGAGAACTGGGGATTACTGTGCCTGACGATATCTCACTCATCAGTTATGACAGTGTTGATTTATGTACGTTTTTGACCCCTCATATTAGCGCTGTTCATTTCCCCATAGCCGCTATGGCCCGCCAGGCCGGTGCATTGCTATTATACCATCTGGACACTGAGTCCATGGAAAAACCCGTAAGGCTGGCATTTGAAGGTGAGCTTCGGCTGAGACCCTCTATCCGTTTCCGAAAGAGTACTCCCGCCAAGCCAGGCAGGAATACTCTTTCGGAAACGGATAGATCCTGAGCTTCAAAACGGTGATACAATGCCTAAAAATGTGATTTGTAACATTTGCCAAAAAGCCTGTGTAAATGACAGTGATCTCAACAGGCATATGATAACTCATACGGGGGCTAAACCGTTCCAGTGCCAAGACTGCGGGAAACGTTTTACCCAGTCAGGCAGTCTCAACAGGCACGTGAGAACGGCTCACATGGGTATTAGAGGTTTCGTCTGCCAGAAGTGCGGAAAATCTTTCGCGCAAAAAATCAATCTCGACACTCATATGAAGCTCCACGGACCTGGAGAGCCCAGATGCCTCACCTGTGGGAGAGTTTTTGCATTGAAGAGCCAGTTAAAGTTGCACATGCGAATAAACCATGAGGGTAAGCAAACAGGTCGTTCCGACAGCGGGAAAGTTTTTGTCACATTTAGCGGTCTTACCACCAGGCAAAGTGGCTCGAATCACGCCATACCTGGCATTGTCAGTTCCAGTTCCATGGAGTCAAGTGCGCAGCCGCTACCCGGTGGACGGGTCGCCATCTCTACAACCCATACAATACAAACAAGCGCTGATTTTGTTACCACTGTATCTTCCATAGCGACCTTAACTACCACAGCGACAGCCACTGCCACAGTCACTACGCAGCAGCATCCAGGCGCGGTCGTTACAACGGTTTTGCAAGAAGAAACAGAACGTCAATTTCAAGATGTGTTAGAGGTAATCAATAGTGACTTGAATACTCAGTCAGGTTTACCAGACAACAATCGTCCGATAACATCTATTTTTTTTGATGATGTAGATGTTAGGGATTATATGAATTTAGACCCGGATGAGAAATTTTCCGAAATACCAGACCTATGGGATTAACCCCTGCAAATGCATGACTTCCGCAAGGCAGTGGTGGGTTGTATTTTATCTCAGGGACTGTCGTTGACTGACGTGTTTTTATGAATCTCTCTGCTTTCCTGTCTACCTGGTATGGTAAAGTCTCAGGCATCTCCTATATTGATGTAACAGGCATTACATTCTGTGAAAAGAGTTGGGTATAAAACGTGTTGTCTGTTTATAACAGGACTACGCAAAAAATACGGTACGTATATTGTTAAAGTCCCATGGCTTAAATAATGCCCTCCTACCATAGACTCAGGAATTAAAAATGGTAATCTGTAAAATTTGTAAGCAGGTCTGTGTAAGTCCAAGCGTACTCAACAGACATATGGTAACACATTCGGGTGTTAAATCGTTCCAGTGCGAACTCTGCTATAAATATTTTTCAACCAAGGAAAGTTGCAAAGTTCACAAAAAAACGATTCACTCAGATGCTAAAAACTTCCAATGCCCGAAATGCACGAAAGCGTTTAAACAGAACAGCAATCTCAAGAAGCACTTGATAGTCCATGGGATTGGAGATTACAAATGCCACATCTGCGAGAAAGTTTTTTCAGTTAAACCCGAATTCCAGCGGCACATGCAAAGACTCCATCCGGATGAGTCAACAAACAACGGCCCCGACTGGGGGACAGTA
>NZ_JAVLSP010000178.1:0-2962 GCF_031528575.1 Candidatus Sororendozoicomonas aggregata | reverse complement strand
TAGTTGGTGTGTATATTACGGCCTATTGGGTTGGATAAAAAACCACCCCCTACTTTTTTAGCCTTTCATATTCCTAATTCTAATAATATGATCCATTAGGCAATCACAAGTTTTTTTTTGTAGGAATATCATATGTCACAGTACTTAAAAGCCTCAGAAGTAATTAACCGCTACAACACAAGCAAAAGCGCCTGGTATAGATGGGTGAGCGAAGGCATTGCGCCAAAGCCAGTAAAGATTGGGCCACGGTGCGTCAGATGGAAGCTAACCGACCTAGTTAAGTGGGAAGCCGATCGGGAGGTTGCACAGTGAACCACATTATCTGCATTGATTCTCCAGACGTTGATGACGCTTTTCTGCTTGTCTCTTTGCCACTTGATAACAAAGACGAAAACACCCTTACCAAGGTTAGGGAAATCAATAACGAGCTTGTAAAGCTATCCAAAAAGGTAAAGGAAATAGCCGATGGATAGCCAGTAACGTTTTAGAGTTCCAGCCTGTTTATGGCCTCTTTTTTTTCGTGTTGAACTGTATAAATTATCAGTATCAATGGTAACAAATGTTAGTGTATAGTTATTACCAGGTTATGAAGCGAGGTAATAACTATGACTAAAAATCTAGTCCAAGTACGTTTTCAAGTTGAAGAACAATTAAGAAATGAATTTAAAGCAGCTTGCGCCAAATCCGGTAAAAGTCAGGCAGAGGTTATGCGGGAATTTATGAGCCGTTTTGTGAATGGCGATATTGATCTGAAAAATCAGTAACCCGTTAACCCACCCGACCACCTACTAAAGTATCGGGCAGGAAGTCACCACAAACCATTAGCCTAGATATGGAAAACACACCTAATCAATTCATGGCAACGGAGGAAGTTTACACCATGCCACTAGAACAGGCCAGAAGCATAACCCACAACCAAAATACATCTGACAAAAAACTCATTCAATACACTGAATATTCAGTATCAGACGCTATGCACTATCTTTCCATTTTGTTTGATAGGACTAACGATAAAAAAATAAAGGATGCCCTCGACCTCCTGGACGATATTGAGCGTGTTTTGTGGAGTATTAATAAGTGAAAAATGATTCTATAAAAGAAACAGCGACACAAATGTATCGCTTAGGGTTCAGGATCGTACCACCACATTGCAAGTACAAGGATGGTCAAACGTATTCACCTGACCACCCAAACTGGAATGAATCTGAATTTGTTTCTGTAGCACTGGACAACCTTATCCTGGTTGATTTTGACGGGAATAAGGGCGAAGCAATAACGCCGCAAGAGTTTGCTGACAACTTTGGTATAAGCTCTGAGGATATGGATTCGGCTTTATTCCAGTGGAACGATAAAGAAGATAGCTTGCATTACCTGTTTAAACATCCAGATGTTATGAAACTCGACTGGGGAAAGTATTACCAGAGCCGGGACGGTGTTCTTTCCATTGGTGGGCGAAGTCGTGTTGACCTTAAAACGGGGAATCAGCTTTGTCACATAAAGCCATATAAAGATCATAAGGAGGTTTTTCCAACTGACCTACCCATGGCACCTGATAGCCTGGTGAATTTCTTCAGGAAGCCTGATAGGACTGTAAAGACTGAAACCACCACACCAACTGGTGAGCCAGTTAGGACAATAATCGGCCATGGTTCATCATACGGCTTAAAGGCACTGGAAGGCGCTCGTGAGGAAATTTACAGAGCGGTAGAGGGTACACGCAACTCAGAGCTAAACAAGCAGGCTTGCGCTATGGGAAGCCTTATGGCCGGCGGAGAAATAGCAGAGGCAACAGTTCGCCAGGAGTTAGAAAAGGCTGCTTATGACATCGGTCTTAAAAAAACCGAAGTTAAATCCACTATTAACAGTGGTATTAAAAAAGGAAAGGAGTCACCCAGGAGTGCACCAGTGAAAAATAATGTATCATATGCGAGTTTAGAGGACACAAAAAATACACATAGCACTTTATCTTATCAGATAAAAAGGCGAAACAGGTTAAGCGAAATGTCTAATCTAGCAAAATCAATAAAGTCACCAGATTGGCTTGTAAAGGATTGGTTTGAAAAAGACTCTATGGGCTGCCTGGTTGCACCATCGTATTCAGGGAAGTCATTTCTTGCCCTTGACCTTTCATGTAGCGTGGCAACTGGTAAGCCATGGCAAGGCTACAAAGCGAGTAAAGGGGCCGTTGTATATATAGCTGGTGAGGGATTCAATGGTATACGTAGAAGGCTTAGAGCATGGGAGATAAAAAACCAAATCACTTTGGATGGCTGTAATTTTATGTGCTCAGACTCACCATATGCGCTTGGTAAAGCATATGGGTGTGGTGAGCTTGTAGAAGATATAAAAGAAAGATTGGGTGATATTAAGCCAGCTTTAATAGTTGTTGATACGGTAGCAAGAAACACCGCTGGACGTGAAGAAAACAGCGCAACTGATACAGGTGTTTTTATCGAAACCATGGACAAACTTAAGCGAGCTTATGGTTGCACAATTTTGCTTGTCCATCACACAGGCCATTTGAATCAAGAGCGAGGCCGTGGATCGTCAGCACTTTATGCTGCACAAGACTGTGAATACTTGATGAAGAAAGACGGAAATGATGTTGTTGAGATTAAATGCACTAAGATGAAGGACGGGGACGAGCCTAAGCCTATAAAATTTAAAATAGAGACGGTTGGTCTTGGCATTAAAGATAGTGACGGTGATGAAGTTACAAGCGCTGTTCTTGTGAAAACGGACATGGAGATTAGTTTTGATTTTGATATCAAAAAACCGACGGTGAAACAACTGGAAGTAATAACCGCTGTCAGAGGCAGAGAGGCCAACAGAAATCAGACCACACGCGAAGTATTGCGTGATGACCTGAAAACTGTTGGTATTAACACAAAGAGAATTACAGAGCGTATAGATTCCTGCCTTAAAAATGGTTGGTTAACAGAGGACGACGATGGATTTTTAC
>NZ_JAVLSP010000177.1:0-3047 GCF_031528575.1 Candidatus Sororendozoicomonas aggregata | reverse complement strand
AATACCAGATTGGCCAAGCCATTTAAGTGGACTTACAAAGCTCGGCCATTGGTAGCATAGAGGGGATGGATATTAGAGCTTGGCACCACTAGGAGCCTGTCGAACCTAAAACAATTTCGGCCTAAAATCCAGAAAATTCTGACTCGCCCTACTGAACTTTATGCTCGAAAGCATAAGTCCGCCAGACTCCTAGTTGATATGACTTGCCACCGCCAATGATGAAAACCGGATAGGTACCCATTGCCAGACCCCCATTAAGAGCCAACCGTAACGAAAAACAGGCAACGCTTCCCACGGGGATTGATTATCACAAAGGATCATGAACAGCTTTTTATAAAAAGCGACTGGGATGATTTGAAATAAATGATCTAAAAAACAGTGGATTCTAGCTCATAACTCTTACGGAAGTCTTATATTTTGATGTGTTGGTTATATTATTTTTTATTCTATCTGTCTCATTGTTGAAAGCTATTTATCAGATTTTAATTGACTGCTAAATCAAAAAAATAGTCTATTTTTAGACAATTACGCGTTTCAAATGAGATGTCAGTTATGTATTTAACATTTTTTTATATTTGTTTCATGGTGCTATCCGTGTCAGTAAGTTCAACCGTTTGCGCTGGTTCTGATTCTAACCCGCGTTTAGGTACTACCGCCATTATACTTAATTGTCCTAACGATTTAGAAAAACGTCTGGAGGCGGTAAAAGACGAAACGACACGAGAATTTTATGGGTATTGTCGAGCCATGATATTGGCAGAAGCAGAAGGCCTTACCCGTAAAGAAAGCTTTTTTAACAAGTTCAGCCATTCACCTTTATTCCATTTATTCGAGTTGTTATCCATTCGCTATTACCAAACACCTACCCTTGAAAGTTTTATTCATTACATGCTAACGGAAAAACCCGCTCAGGTTACAGAGCGCCCCTTGCTGAAAACCATGATGAAACTGTGTAAGGCATACCCCGATATGACCATTGGTGAGATGATAAAAAAGGTAGAAAGCCAGCAGCATAAGGATAAGGACATCAATGTTTTTCTAGACTACAAAGCCAACAGTATCAAAAAGCATCAACAAGCGTTAGCTGAAATCGGCTTAGATCAGCCTGAGAGCAGCGGGGAAACTTACGGGGAAACTTACGGGGAATCCTGCGGGGAATCCTGGTTTGACAGTTGGTTCAAACAAGCAAAACTCTCTGGTGTGATAAGTACACTGACACACCTGGCTTCTTCCCTTGTTTCCCCTTTTGGCTTACTGACGATGGCTCTGCCCTGTGGTGTGTCAGGCTTTGATTGTTTAAATGGTACCAAGATTAGTGATACTCAAGTCTGCGATGGCAGTAATGATTGCGTTTATGGGAGAGATGAAAAGGCCTCAAAATGCTGTGCTGGCCCTGTTGATCCTGTTACCAGGCTGTGTCATAAAAAAGGCGACCCAGGCACTAAATTCTATGTTTGTCAAGACGGGCAGCAAGTCATCCGGGCACAATGGCAATGTGATGATGTTTATCAGTGCTTTGACTTTAGTGATGACCACACCGCCAACCCCAATCCCAGCTGTTTTCGTTGTAAAAATTTATTTGAGCTGATTCCCATTGTATCGTACTGCAATGGCATCGAGGACTGCAGTGACGGGAGTGATGAGACACCAAGAATATGCTGTGAAAATTCGAGGCAGTGGGTTAATGCTACGGATCGGTTGTGTGATAAAAGAGGAGATCCTGACACTAAACTCTATGTTTGTCGAAACGAGCAAGTCATCCGGGCACAATGGCGATGTGATGGTGTTAATCAGTGCGAGGACTCTAGTGATGAGCACACCACCGGTGTCAATCCTCCCTGTTTTCGATGTGGCAATGGTACGCTGATTCCCCGCGGAGACCTGCTCTGTAATGGCGCTGACAATTGCGTTGACGGGAGTGATGAGCGCACTGGCGGTATGAACCCTCCCTGTTTTCGATGTAACAATAGTCAGTTGATTCGCAGTGACATGGCCTGCAATGGCAATAGCACTTGCCAGGATGGGAGTGATGAGCAAGCATTGGGATGTTGTGAAAATGTGGGGCAGTGGGTTAACGGTACGGCCGGGCTGTGTGATAAAAAAGGAAACCCCGGCACCAGGTTACATATCTGTAAAGATGGGCAAGTCATACCGGCACAAAGGCGCTGTGATGGTGTCAGTCACTGCCATGACCACAGTGATGAGCGCACCAGCGGTATGAATCCTCTTTGCTTTCAATGCGACGATGGTCAGCTGGTTGGTAGTGACGTGTCCTGCGATGGTTATAGGGATTGCCGTGACGGGAGTGATGAGCTGACGTGTTATAAGCCCCATACGACGCCTTCTGGCAATACTACTTATTACGGTAATTTCACTGATATTACCAATTCTACGAGTATGGGTAATTTCACTGATATTACCAACTCTACTGATATTACTGACTCTCCTGATACTGACAATACCGGCGCTATTTTGTCCACAAGCCTGATAGCAGTTGGCGCTACCGCAGCAGGGCTCTTCGCGACCTATTATGTTGTCATGCTGGTCAAACACAAAGATAAAATAGATTCAGAAGGTAAGTTGAGGTGGCTGGTTTCTCCTGTTACCGAACCCTGCAAAGCCTTGCTCCGTAGGTGTGGCTATCACCGGGTTGATAAAAGTCCTTTTAATTTGGAACCCATTGTAATTGGTGAGTTGTAATATTGCTAAGTTGTAATATTAATCTTTCGTCGTTTAATCGTAAGCGGAATATACCAAGGTATCGACTGTTGATGAGTATCTTGATAACGGTCTGAAAAACGCCGCGCGTCCTATCTGTTAGCAGCCTGTCGGACGGATAGTCACAGGCTGCCTGTTGAGTAACTTTCGCTTCTGTCAGTCTCAGACGCCCCTGCCTGGTTTCTGAGACTGACCATTTTAAACAACACGATTTCCGTATTCTTTATTCATTTTATTCCCTAGGAGGCTGTCCGAGAATAGACTGCCCTACTGCGGTGGCAGCAAATTGGTCTAAAAAGTCGGAAATTTTTAGCAAATAGAACCACTAT
>NZ_JAVLSP010000176.1:0-3051 GCF_031528575.1 Candidatus Sororendozoicomonas aggregata | reverse complement strand
CGCATTGACGGAGAAAGCTGAAGTAAAGGAAAAAACATTTTCGGAAAAACTGCTGTTATTGGGGTCAGGCGCTGATGATTATGACATCAGACACCCACGTCTGGATCAGCTTAAAACGTTAGTCCAGTTGTTTTGTCAGGCAGGGTTGGGTGACAAAACAACGAAGGACTTGTTGGTGCCTATTGTTTACAATGCGGCAAAGCATCCCGGTCATAACGAATACCTCAGGCAGGCTGCCCTGCTGTTCACTGAGTTGCCCGATGATAGCCAATCAACCCGACAAAGGGTCGATGAGCACATAGGCTTTGTCGTCAATTTTTTTAGGGGTGATGAAGATCACACAATCGCGGCCCTTAATAAGAGCGAATACCGCGACTACATAGAAGAGAACACCTATTTCGACAGTGACGATAACAGTGAAGAACACTGGGAAGCACTTCGTCAGTCATGTTGTGAGATTTATAACGCTTCTGACATTGCTCCCTCGGCGATGACAGCCAGCAGGGAGGGGGGGAATGGTGATAACCCGACGTCTGTCAGTAGTGGCAAGGCAGGTGGTGGGACAGGAATGGCATCGGGCATAAAGACCGTGTTGAGTACTGCCCTGTGTACCCTTTTGTCCGCAGGCGTTGGGGCTACCCCCGCACCAGCAACAACAGGAGAATCGGCAACCTCTCCCTCCAATGCCAGCGATTGGCGTGAGGTTTGTCCCGACAGCATAACTGATAAGGAATGCGCAAGAATTCTTCATGAAGAGTGTGAGTATGGATTGAACAACAATTATCTAGGTGCCGGCTGTGAACCGAATAAATATAATTGTCTGTCTTATAATAAGACTAAAACTGGCGAATATTATTTGTGTATTCCCGACGATTGGCCGTGTGACGACGAAAAAGATTGCTCCAGAGAAAGTGAAGAAAGTAGTGATGCGGTTAATGATGATGAATCCTCTAGATTGTGCGATCGTTGTCAGAGTAATGGTTATTATAAATGTGGCAGAAAATGTGTTCCTGACTCAGACATCTGCGATGGGTGTGATGACTGTTTACACGGGTCAGACGAAAAGCCTCCGTTCTGTATCCAGTACAGGCTTCATAACCATGTTCAACGTCAATGCCCTGATATCAGTGGCAGTGCCGGTATTGATTGTGTTCAGGGTGTTTTTCAACGTTGTTTGGACAGGATACCCGAGTTTTCCGATGAGATGACTGACGCGCCCAGGGTCAAACCAGTTTGTCAGAAGGAAACCACCCACTTTAACATGACTGAGTGGCAGCAACTCTGCCCTGAAAGAGTAAGCGATAACCTATGTAAAAGCACCCTTCTTGAATTGTGTGAATATGGCACTAAACATAACTATTTAGGTTATGGGTGCGGTCAAGATGATTTCAATTGTGGTCATTATGGTGAAAAAATATGCGAATCCAGAGATCGGATATGTGACGATACAAAGCATTGCCCTGACCATGCCCCCGGGTCTGATGAGCATTATGCGCTTTGTAATATTTGTGAAACAGATGATTCCAAGCATGGTTTCAAGTGTGATGGCAGGTGTCTTAGTGAGTCAAAAATGTGTGATGGGCGTTGGAATTGTAATCTTCTATTTGACGAAAGAAACGGGTATTGTATCCAGCACAGTCTTGTTGGATATATTTTAAAGCGATGCCCTGATCGTCGTTCTGATAGGGGTAATGATTGTGTCCTGGGGACTTTTAAGCGGTGTTTGGCAGGTGTAAGAGGATCACCGTTCACCGACGAAGTGACTGAAGCGTCTACGGTAATTTTTCAGGAAACGCAGCCTCGGACAACTCAGGCAAGGACAACTGGGAAAACCCAGAGGTTAAAGCCCACTAAGCCCCCATCAAATCAGCCTGTAAGCAAGGATAATCGCGGTGTCATCAAGACGCGCGAGAATAACGCCTCCATGGCAAACGCCACCTTCAGTACGATGACAGGCAATAAAACCAGAGTGCCGGTATCCGGCGGTAGGTCAACTATTCGTCCCACAAGGAATGCCAGCGGTTTGTCTTCTGGCAATAGCAATGAGTCTCAAGCGTCAGGACAATCTGGTTTTTCCACTGCCGCCATTGTTGGTACAACGATACCTGTTTTAATCGCCGCTGGCGCAATTGGAGGTGCTCTCTATTGGCAACGGGATAATATTAGTCAGTTTTTGTCGTCGCGGTTTCCAGGGTTTAAGCCGTTCAATCTTGGTGCTCGAATGCGCAGGGGAGACGGTGACGATACTGTTGAGTTGAACACCGATTATGAGGTTAACAATTAAAGAAGGGATAGAATACCTGTTCCCCACAGCTTAAAATAAAGTTAACTAAGTGCATGACCAAATGAAAACATATATTTTCTTGCTGGCACGCCTTGCAAGGCCTGTAGACCAACTTGAAAAGCAAATGGTCATGTACTTAGTGGCAATAAGTTCACTGTCGTAAGGTTGATCTGTACATGAAAAATTACCGTATCAGTATCGGGTCAAGCCCTGTGGCTGGTAAGTTTCAGACACAATGGCATGGCTTGGGAAATGCCTTCTATCGTCTTTTGTCTGGCTTAATTGTTCGCCATGTGTTGTTGGCTGATGCATGGTTTTTATGGCATTCACAGGCTATCCATCGGGTTATCAAAGTGAATAAGATTCCATCGTTAATTTTCAGTGTGATAGAGACAATAACGATGAAGGTAAGCCATTAGAAAATACGTTCTAACAGTGCTTTCAGGAAATAATAAAACCTTTGCGCGCTATTTTTTTGTATTGCTGTAATAATGTCGTTTAATAAAAGAATGATTAGAATTGCCGATATTTCTGTGGCAAGAAGCTTGACTGTTCTCACGTGTTTTTATCGTTATATTCACAGATGGGGATTGCCATATTGCCAGAGTGTTATTACTGGTTGACTGAAGCTATTATCAAATGCATGTTTTAGAATACTAGTCCCTGAAAATAGATAAATTCAATACTAATATCAAATTGCCAAATAATAAAGTAGATACTACAGTGTTTTTGTGATCCGTCTTATTACTATTTTTATAGTGGATTTT
>NZ_JAVLSP010000175.1:0-3061 GCF_031528575.1 Candidatus Sororendozoicomonas aggregata | reverse complement strand
TTTGTGCGAATAGTTGACCTATTTAAGCAAATTCATCGGAAAATATGGCCGCACTTTCTCGCACTTTCTCGCACTTTCTCGCACTTTCTCGCACTTTCTGGATTTTAGGCCGAAATTGTCTTAAGTCCGACAGGCTCCTGTGGATCTGAACTCGACATAAGAAAGCGAAATTTTCGGTCATGTTGCATAGATTGATATCACACTCTTGAGTTGAACGTCCCGATGACCTTGTTATGCCGTTTTGAATTGTGGGCTTTCAGTTATTGTTCATAAGACTCATTGAAGAGAAAAAAGAGAAAAAAGAGAAAAAAGAGAAAAAAGAGAAAAAAGAGAAAAAAGAGAAAAAGCCGCTAATAATAGGCTGCTGAAGTCCTGCCGCTGGCTCTTCGAAAATAGAAAGAGCCTGAAAAAACGGGTTATGGGCTGAAAAATAAATAATCGCTTTTTTATGCCGATAAAAAGGGCAACTACCCCAGTGAAGTTCCATACAGGACACCATGGGAAAGGCAAATGAACCTAACAATGCGTATCTTGCGTTCCCGCAAAGATAAAAAATTATCACAACAGGCGCTTGCTGGTCTTATTGGCGTATCTCGCAGTGCCCTTGCGCAGTGGGAAACGAATATGAGCAGCCCAAGCCTTGGAAATTTACGAAAAATGGCAGAAGTACTGGATGTGTCTTTTGAATGGCTGGCCACAGGGCGGGGCAATCAGTTTCTTTCTCTGGCATCGGATAGTATCAATGACGATGATGTGGATCAGGAAATCATTCGAAGCTTATCTATCATGAACGTGAAGAAAAAGCGTGCCATTTTAAATGTAATGAAGGCAATGGCTTAGATTTTTTCAATGAATGAGACAGGGAAAGCTGAATTCCCAAGGCAGGCTCTGGAGCAGGCGTATCAGCAACGAGCGTGTTCCCGCAACTGAACCCTGTTCCGTGTTGTGATCGCATTTGAATCCTTATGTTAACAGGGCATGGAATGTTGAGTCGAACGTTGATAACGTTGGTTTTAAGAACTTACCTGACAAACCTCCTGGAGTCGTTGTATACCTCGAGTTCGACACTAAACAACAGAGATACGTGACCAACACTGGGTATCCCCCGGCATTTGATTGACACTGTTGTCAAGCATTCCTGCGTTTTACTGCTTCTTTCAGTTTATTACCGGGTCTGAACTGAGGCTGTTTACAGGCAGGAATATGGATTTCTTCACCCGTTTGTGGATTTCGTCCTTTCCTCGCGGCTCTGTCGGCAACAGAGAACGTGCCAAAACCAATCAGTTGTAAGTTGTCTCCCTTAGCGAGTGTTTCCTGGGTCTTTTTGATAAACGCATTGACGGCAAGCTCAGCCTTGTTGTGAGTGAGTCCGGCTATTTTAGCAATTTGTTCAACTAACTCTTTTTTGTTCATACACTGCCTCGGAAGCATAGGTCAGGGGCATCAGATTTTCACAGTCCCCTGGTGTATTGGAAGTAAAGCGATAACAGGCATTAGTTCTTGGAAGCAGTCTTAAAAGCTGCTACTGCGGTCTGCGATAAATGGGTCTAAAAAGCCAATTTTATTCGTTAAACAGTGAGTCAATCGCCTGTCAAAATTGACTTTTTATCCTCAGCTTCTCTTGGTTCTCGCTTTGCGCAGACTTTCAAGGTTGCTTCTTAGGGAGCAGTGCCTTAACCCGTGTATGTCAAAAACACGTTTATGAACTCATTGATGCGTGGAGATGATGATATACCCGGGATAACGCCTCGCACTTTGTTGAAAGACATAAAAACATAAAAGTAGCCGTATGCCAGAAAATACTAACAGTCGTTCACGCTTGGGAAGGCAGGAACCTACCATGGTGATGCTCCGCGTTTGCGGTAACGGCGCTGATAGAGTTTTCATTGCAACTACCCCAGGAGCCTTTCGGGCTTAAGCTTTCGAGTATGAAATTCAGTAGGGCGAGTCAGAGTTTTTGATCAATTTGCGCGAATAGTTGACCTATTTAATCAAATTCATCGGAAAATATGGCCGCTCTTTCTGGGTTTCAGGCCGAAATTGCCTTAAGTCCGACAGGCTCCTAGACTAATCTAGACCTTGATGGGAATAGTGCAAGGTTTATCTGACAGCAATGGGTAAGTGTGATAGGTGGGTGAGATTTTGGTGTGTTGACAGGTTAAACAGGTACTGTAGATTGATTTTATGATAAAGACGACATCTTTTTCTGGTATAGGCATTGCCCTGAAAAAGGTTCACGAAGTACCATTGCGAACAGATAAAAGGAATAGATAGCCAATAGATAGCCTTCTCATGATCAACCTTATGACATCCACGCTCTCTTCTTCGCTGCGATGTTGGGCCGGCACCAGCAGCAGTAAAGTCACCGTACAACCAGGGTTGCCTCTTATTTTATACGACAGAGAGGCTTGTCCGCGCGCTCGTCTTGTTCGAGAGGCGTTAACCGAATTGAATCTTGATGTGGAAATTCGTCCGTGTCCCCTTGGCAGTGAACGATTTATCAACGATGTTCCTACAGGTCGAACCCCCTACCTGCTCGACCCTAATACACAAAAAACCTTTACTACCACAGGAAAAATACTTCACTACCTCTTTTATCACTATGCCGGTAAAAACGTGCCCGCTAAACTCAGGCCCGGCTTGATTAACCTGACTACCTCAAGTCTGGCCAGTACGCTGCGACTGAATGCGGGTAATAGAAAAAAGCCTGGCAAACCTGCTGCCAGGGCTCTGCGCCTGTTCAGTTTTGAATCCAGCCCCTACTCACGCCCGGTCAGGGAGTTGTTATCAGAACTTGAGCTACGCTATTTGCTGATCAATATCGGTAAACAGCAATGGTCTGATATGGGACCGGCAAACTTTCGCTTAGGGTTAGGCCAGTATATGCCTTTACCTGATACCAAGCGGAGCGCGTTCTTTGCCCAGCACGGAAATGTGCAGGTTCCTTATCTGGAAGACCCAAATACTGACAGTCATCTGTTTGAGTCTAAGGATATAATTGAATACCTGAACAACGAGTATGCAACGCTGTAACCAGGAGCCTGTCGGACTTATGCTCGAA
>NZ_JAVLSP010000174.1:0-3079 GCF_031528575.1 Candidatus Sororendozoicomonas aggregata | reverse complement strand
TTCGAGCATAAGTCCGACAGGCGCCTGGCATAGAAAACAAGCCAGTATTTGACGGTTTGAAAATGGCAAGCTGAAAACCATCAAAACCATCAAAACCATAATAAATCTGATTGTTTAACAAAAAAATACAAAATAAGTTGACCCTATGATAAAAATAATAAAAACGTCCCTGGCGGTGGGTGCTCTCACACTTGCTCTCACAGGTTGCTTTGAAGTACACGTTGATGGCAAACACCACTGGGCCACCGAGCCCTTCCGGTTACTGCCTGAAAACAAAACCTCTGGCAATATCACCATCACATTTCCTGAAGCAACTCACCAAAACGGTATAGAGGCCGTGTTTTCCCATGGTGTCATCCATGCTCTGGATGACGGGACATTCAGTTATCTTTCAAAAAGCGGTGAGGATGTCACCATTGATTTTGAGGTGGCGCATCTTTTTGGTGTTAACTCCGGCACACTGGTGATTCGTAATATGACGTCAGATCCCCTGTATGGTGAGCAATGGCATTTGCATAACGCCGGGCAATCTGCCTTTTCTGGGCACCAAAGTAGCATGGATGCCTATATTGCCTGGGCAAAGGTATTTTTTGCCCTCGATGATGCAGATATTGCTAATGACCCTGAGCGTTTTACCTTTGACCCTTCCTTGAGGGTCGCCTGGGAAGATCTGTCAGTGACAGGTGCCCATGCCCGGGGTTATACGGGTAAAGGCGTGGTGGTCGCTGTGACAGATACCGGGCTGGAGATGCGCCATGAAGACCTTGCTGAAAATATACGCTATGAAGGTTCTGCCAATTTTGAAGACCCCGGAAGCAATGACCCTACTAATAATACCGATGCAAGGGGTGATCATGGGACCAGTGTCGCCGGGTTGATTGGGGCGGTTGGCGGTAATGGACTTGGAGGCCGTGGCGTAGCACCTGAGGTGACATTACTGGGACAGAACTTTTTAAAAAAACAAACCGATGAATCCATGGCGTTTATCCAGGGTATTACCGGACCCGCTGACGTGGATGTCATCAACAAAAGCTGGGGATTTACCCTGTTTCTCCAATCCGATGGGATATTCCATGATGGTGGACTGGACAGCTATCTGGATGCTTACCCGGCGCTGAATCTGCGTGAAGGCTTAGGTGCCATGGTGATAAAGGCTGCAGGTAATAGCTTTGATGCATCGGATCTGTCTGACCCGTTTTTCGGCTATGGGTTGGCCTTGTGTGAAAACAATGGGGCAAATCTGTTCGGTTTGACCTGTGACAATGCCGCAATCAACGCAGGCAATAACCATCCCTGGCAAATGGTGGTCGGTGGCGTGAACGCTGATGGTACACATACCAGTTATTCCACAGCAGGGTCGGCATTATGGGTGTCAGCGCCCGCTGGTGAGTTTGGTTTTCGTGAGCCTGCCATGGTGACAACGGATCAGAGCAGTTGTGATGTGGGTTACAGTGGTTCGGCCACTGAAACATTTTACTTTGAAAACTATGGTGGCTATCCCTATGCCGATATTTATCCGTTTAACGGGGTTAATACACCCTTGAATAACACCATGAACCCTCATTGCAACTATGTGCAGACCTTTAATGGTACTTCATCGGCCGCACCCAATGCCTCAGGTGTGGTTGCCTTGATGTTGGACGCGAACCCCCATCTGGATTGGCGCGATATCAAGCATATTTTAGCCAGCACATCAGACCAGGTTGACCGGCGTGACCCTGCTATCAAGTTACCTGTTGGTGACAGTGAATACACTGCCCATGATGGCTGGGTTGCCAATGCTGCTGGTTACACCTACAACAATTTATACGGTTTTGGTCGTATAAATGCTGAAAAGGCGGTAAAGGTTGCAGCAGATTATCGCTTAAGCCTGGCACCGTTCAGCCAGTCTCACTGGGTCAGTGCCATACCGGAACTAGCGGTGCCTGATAATACCGCCACTGGTGCAACACACACCCTTACTATAAACGACACAGGTGTTGTTGAAGTGGTAAAGATTAAAGTCAGCCTGTCCAACTCTGGCATGAAAACGCTTATTGTCGATAATGATACAGGGAGTGTCTTGTCATCAACGGTGGGCAGTGATACGGCTATTGAGCTGACATCGCCATCGGGAACAAAAAGCATCATGATGACGGCACGGACAGGGGTGTTTGCCTCCTATGACTGGGGCATTGGGTTACCTGAAGAAAAGCGGATGTATCAGGATATGATGCTACTGAGCAATGCCTTTTATGGTGAACCTGCTGCTGGTAACTGGACAATTCGTGTCGTTGATACTAACGGAAAAAACATACAGTCAGGTCATCCTGCCTTTGTTTTTGAAAATAATACGGCGGATTCTGTGCTTGATAGCTGGGGAATCGCACTGTTTGGACAACACTTTGAGCAGTTGTTGCTCGGTGACAGATAAGGAGGTTTGCGATGAAAATAAGAGAATACAGGCTCTGTGCAATCTGTGCGATGTTATGGACTGTGCCGTTAATGGCGAGTCAGTTGCCATCTATTACCAACAGTGATGAAGCAGTGCAGTCATTGTTGAACCGTTCTAAAAAAACGACAGTGACTATTAATAATCAGGCATTTACGGTGGTAGAGCCGGTGTCGAAGGTGCGCACTTTGGTACAACGCCCAAGTGTTGCCGCGGTAGCGAATTCCCAAGTGCAAATTACGCCCGGCACAGTGATACAGCATGCGGCGACGGGGGACAGCGCCACTGTTTCTGGCCGGTTATCAGTGTTATTCCACCCTGGCGTTGACGTCAAGGCGTTCACACAATCCTATGGCTTAACGGTGTACCAGCAGCTCGGGCAGTCGCGCCTTTACCTCCTTGAGGCGGGTCCGGGTGTAGACCTGCTGGCACTTGCACGCACCCTCAGTGTCACTTCAGAGACTGAGGCGGTTAAGCTGGAATTGGTGAGTCGGCTGATGAAACCCTTGTGAAGGACACTGACATCCTCTGGAAGTCGGGGGTAGATAATTGACATCCTCCTCCAGCTAGGTCGCTGGAGGATTCCTATTAGGCGGCTACTTTCTCACGATTTCGCTGAGGTTCCTGCTTCTTCAAAGGCTCTAACGA
>NZ_JAVLSP010000173.1:0-3152 GCF_031528575.1 Candidatus Sororendozoicomonas aggregata | reverse complement strand
ACTGCGGCTACGATAAATGGGTCTAAAAAGTCGCTTTTGTTCGTCAAATAGTCCCGCTATTCTCCTCACAAAAGCGACTTTTTATCCGCCATTTCTCGCGGTTCTCGCCACGGGCAGACTTTTAAGACTGCTTCTTAGGGATCACCAATCCATTGCGGAACCGTCATAATCGAAGAACTGCCCGGAAGTATCAAGGCAAAGATCAGAGATCACCTGGTGAACACCCACGGCAGACTGCTCGGGGGTAATTTCAGCGTTTTTACCCCCCATATTTGTCTTAACCCAGCCGGGATGAATCATGCAAACAGACGTACCCTGCTCACCAAGATCAACAGCTAAAGAGCGGCCCACCATGTTTAAAGCCGCTTTGGAGCTGTTGTAGATGTACGACATACCATTGGTGTTAAAAGCCAAACTGCCCAATAACGAGCTGATGAGTACGACCTTCGCGTTACGGGTAAACTTGCTGCGAAGGGCACGAGTCACCATGAAGGGGCTGATGGTATTAACATCAAAGATGTTGAGCCATTCAGACCTGGTGATTTCATCGATGGGTTGTCCGGCAAATTCTTCCATCCCAGGCCCGGCAGGTGCCTTAGGCCCGAAAATACCGGCACAATGGATAAGGGTGTCGATGGCGCCGTCAATGGCGTGTTTGAAATTGGTAATACTGGACTCACTGGTAACATCTAGCGGAAGAATGCGCAGTCGCTTATGTTCTTTTGCAAGTTCCTGGAGCCTTTGCGCTTCAGCGGGAGTTCTAACACCCGCGTAAACGGTATCACTCTTCTCAAGATACAACTGCGCTAAAGCGAGGCCGATACCACGATTTGCGCCAGTTACGACTTTAATGGACATTTTTTATACTCCGTTCTGGTTCGCTGGTAGTATCTCAACAGCAAACAGGAGTGAACACAACACCTGACTATTATTTCACGACAAACAGACAGGTATTTATCTGGAAATATCTGAAGCTAGGAGCCTGTCGGACTTATGCTTTCGAGCATAAAATTGAGTAGGGCGAGTCAGAATTTCCGATCAATGTGTGCGAATAGTTGACCTATTTAAGCAAATTGATCGGAAATTCTGGCCGCACTTTCTCGCACTTTCTGGATTTTAGGCCGAAATTGTCTTAAGTCCGACAGGCTCCTAGAGCACAAGCAACAGATATTGAGGCACCGAAATCTATAAACAAAGCGTACGCGACCGAAAGTATGAGCCAGTTGTTACTCTTGCTCCGGTGTGGGGTAAAACCTGAATTTGTACGCTTTCTTAATCATGCGCACATTAACATACTTTTGCGTGAGGAAATAATTGTAGCCAGCCCTCTATCGGGCTGATTCCACAAAAGCGACTTTTTATCCTCCATTTCTCGCAGTCCTCGCTACGGGCAGACTTTTAAGACTGCTTCTTAGAAAAGACGATTGGTATTACCTGTGGTGGGGCATTTATCCCCGCCTTCAGAGTCTCTATAATGATGCCTCAGTTTTTTATCTCCTTTTGTAATGGTTGATTCCCAATGGCTGAACAACGTAAAACTACCGCGTTGATTATTCTTGATGGCTACGGCTTCCGCGAGGAAGCGGATTACAATGCCATCAATGCCGCAAACACTCCGGTAATGGACAAACTGATGGCAGATAGTCCTAACAGTTTGATTTCAGGCTCAGGCATGGATGTTGGTCTGCCCGAAGGCCAGATGGGGAACAGTGAAGTTGGTCACATGAACCTTGGCGCAGGCCGTGTGGTTTATCAAGACTTTACCCGCATCACGAAATCGATTACAGAGGGAGATTTTTTTGATAACCAGGCATTGTGCCAGGGCGTTGACAAGGCAGTAGCCGCCAATAAAGCCGTCCATATTATGGGACTGCTATCTCCTGGCGGGGTGCATAGTCATGAAGATCACCTGCATGCCATGGTTGATATGGCCTCTCGGCGCGGTGCAAAAGCCGTTTATGTTCACGCGTTTCTTGATGGACGGGATACGCCCCCGCGCAGTGCTGAAAATTCCCTTGAGGCTCTTGATAGCCGACTTAAAACGCTGGGTGTTGGCCGGGTTGCTTCACTGATTGGTCGGTACTACGCCATGGATCGTGATAATCGCTGGGATCGTGTACAGGCCGCTTACGATCTGATCACCCAGGGCAAAGCTGACTATAATGCGAAAACTCCCGCAGAAGGCTTAAGCGCGGCTTACAAGCGTGATGAAAATGATGAGTTTGTGAAGGCGACGATCATTGCTGACAAGGGGCAGGCGGCTGCCACGGTAAATGATGGTGATACCGTGGTTTTTATGAATTTTCGGGCTGATCGCGCCCGGGAAATCACCCGCAGTTTTATACAAACTGACTTTGATGGGTTCGAGCGTAAAAAATTACCCGTTCTGGCCGACTTTGTCATGCTGACTCAATATGCCGCTGATATTAACACTCCCTGCGCTTTTCCTCCTACCGAACTACCCAATACTCTGGGGGAATACATGGAAAGACTGGAGAAAACCCAGTTACGTATTGCTGAAACCGAGAAATATGCCCATGTGACCTTTTTCTTCAGTGGTGGGCGGGAGGCACTTTACCAGGGTGAAAGCCGCATTCTCGTAGACTCTCCCAACGTTACCACTTACGACCTGAAGCCTGAGATGAGCGCCTTTGAATTAACCGATAAGCTGGTTGAGGCGATTAAAAGCAAAAAACATGACCTGATTGTCTGTAACTATGCCAATTGCGATATGGTGGGTCATACTGGGGTGTTTGATGCAGCGGTAAAAGCAGTGGAAGCGGTGGATATTTGTATAGGCCGTGTTGTGGATGCGCTGGCCGCAACGGGTGGGCAGTGCCTGATTACAGCGGATCATGGCAATGCTGAACAAATGGTGAACCCTCAGTCAGGGCAAGCCCATACGGCACATACGTGTGAGCGGGTACCTCTGATATACGTGGGGCCTCAGACAATTACTTTGTCTGACGGAGTGCTGTCTGACATATCTCCGACACTGCTGGCCTTGATGAAGCTTGAACAACCCAAAGAGATGACCGGGAAGGTGTTAATCGACTAGTGGTGCCAAGCTCTAATATCCATCCCCTCTATGCTACCAATGGCCGAGCTTTGTAAGTCCACTTAAATGGCTTGGCCAATCTGGTATTAAAAAA
>NZ_JAVLSP010000172.1:0-3272 GCF_031528575.1 Candidatus Sororendozoicomonas aggregata | reverse complement strand
ATATATAAAGATATATAAAGATATATAAAGATATATAAAGATATATAAAAAAGAGGCATAACAAAGGCAGCCACTGTGGAAATAACACGTAACATCATTTTAGGAATACTGACTTTTTTTGTGCTGTCGATTCAGGCATCTGTTCGTATAGGAAACCATACCCAACTCCAGGATGCCCTCAGGGATAACCAACCACCTTCTGGCTATATTGATCTGAGTCAGTGTAAAACAGAGGTGGTGGTTGGGGAGCTGCCAGAAGATAAACAGGTTTACCGGCTGTCTTTCAAGGATAACTTCTCCTTTAATATGACATCGAAAATTATTACTTCGGTGTTTGATACGGTATTAAATAACAGTCAGATCGTTAAAACCGTGCCCGTGTTGGTGAAAGTGCCTGCTACTGTCTTTGTCACCAGTTCCGCAAAGGCAGATTATCTACGCTACCAGATAACAGTGGCGGGTCAGGAGACGTTGATACGAATATATCACTGTCCATGGGATCGGGCTGTTTACCTGTGGCAGTGAACAGCCAGATTGTGTAATGTATCCTATTACCAACTAGGAGCCTGTCAAGCCCATTGAAATGATGTACTAGCTGCCCATGTCCTCCAAGATGGGAACACGTTGACTGTCGTATTGAACGCTTGAAGTCGACGCCTGCTTTTGCGGTGTAGCCCTGTCTGTATTTGGCCGAGTGCCTCCCAATTGCTCCAAGGTGGAAATACGTTTAGCGTCATATACAACGCCTATAGCCGACGCCCGCTTCCGCAGTTTAGTTGCCTCTTCTTTCGACAGATGGCCGCCAAATTCCATCAGGACGGAAACACGTTTTTCAACATACGTAACACTGGGATTCAACGCCAGCTTCAGCAGTGTCGACGCATCTTTTTCCGTTAGAGTGCCTCCAGATTCGATCAGGAAGGAAACACGCTGTTCGACATAATGAATACTTGAACTCAACGCCCGCTTCAGCAGTGTCGACGCATCTTTTTCCGATAGCATGCCTCCTAAGTCCCGCAAGAGTAAAGCACGTTCATGGATATACTCAAAACTTGTAGCCGACGCCCGCTTCAGCAGTGTCGACGCATCTTTTTCCGATAGAGTGCCTCCCATTTCCCTCAAGACGGAAACACGTTGATGGTCATAATTATTACCTGGGGTCAACGCCCGCTTCAGCAGTATAGATGCATCTTCTTGCGACAGCATGCCTCCCATTTTCGTCAAGAAGGAAACACGTTGTTCGTTATAAGGAACGTCTGGACTCAAAGCCTCTTTCAGAAGATTACACGCTTGTTCTAACAGGTTGATTCCCTTTTCCTGCAGGTAGTGAAAAAGTTTATCGATATACTCAACGCCTTTACTCAGCAGTTGATTAAGGAGCGTGGATTCATCTCCTTTCGACAGAATGGCTACCACTTTTTTCAAGTAGAGAGTATGGTTACTGTCACAATCAGTATCCAGATTCAATTCCTGCTTCAGGTTACTGATAATGCGTTTTTCAATGTGGCTGATCAACTCATTCAAATAATGATGATAAAATAAGGAAAACCAGGTTAATCCATATTTCATATGATAGGAAAAACTGTCTATCAGTGCTTGATACTCAGAAAAAGCCGTCGCGACTGAGCGTAGCTGCTGCCATGATTCTTCATTGGGTGAATTATTTTCAAGGGTGTAAACAACAGGTAGCAGAACTGCTTTCCTTAAAGTGGGGTCTTGTAACTCTCCTGCCTTATTCATCAATCGCTGACAATCTTCAGGCTGAATCGTTTGCAACTCCTTCGGGTAGAAGTGATGAGATACGGCTTTTTTTATCAAAGGGTCAGCCTTACAAAAACTGAAAAACGCATACACTTCATCAGTGCTATCAGAGCAAACTCCCTCATCGATTTCTACTTCAAGTTTATTATTCAGAATCTTAACGCAATCCAGGATATTGCTTTCGGTGGTCATTACATGAAGTTGCAGCATTTGTATGAGCTTTTTGGATAAATCATTATGTTTAGCTATAACCGCGTTTAAGAAATATTTTTCCAGGTATCTGGTATAATCGTCACTATGAATGGAGTAATGGCTAACTATCTCTCCCACTACTGCAAAATAGACTAGCTGGGATTCTACCTTAGGGAACCATTCTACGCCTCGTGTTATAGCCTTTTGGTGATTACGGTGTTTGTGTTCAAAAAAATGTATTAATAAATTAACAAATTCATGCTTGCTTTCCAGCAGGGGTTTTGGGATTTCTAATAACTGGATGTCCTTGGGGCAAGGGAACTTCAATAATTTAAAACATTCTTTTTTCTCACCATACCATTGCAATGGCACATCAAAATGGTTGTCAATTAATGCAAGATTATAATAGTGCAAGAGGGCTTTCTGGATATAAATTCCATATTTTTCTAAGTAATAGTGTTGGTATTTTTTATTTAATCTTACACCACACAGGTCATTATCAGCCAGGAATCGTCTATACATTGCTTTCAGATCTGAATCAGAATACTCAGAGACGCTCAGATAATTTCTATCATCAGGTGTTGAGCCAGCATCCCTTGCCCCTGCTCCATCAGGGGATTCAGTTTGCAGTTCGCTAAATTTTTTACCATAAGCACAAGCGTAATGCGCTCCAGCAATAAAAAATGAACATAGTGCCAAAAGCAGTTTTGTTTTTTTCATCAATTTTCCCAGAGTATTTTTATGTGGCATCAGGCCAGGAGATTGATCTACATTGAAATATACCAGCTACATGACAATCAATCCTGCAGCAAAGCCTGATAACTACCAGCATTAAGCTTATCAACCGGGATTATAGCTATAAATACACCGAGAGCAGAAAATGTTTATGATATAAATGCATCCGATGCTTGGCAAAATAAAATGGGAGTGGGCTAAACCTGTTGATTTTATATCATGCGTCTATGGCCTGTTGTACAGAAGTTAACGGTAAAACCTGTGACAGCAGGAACGCATAGCTCATCGTATTAAAAAGCAGTCTATTCTCGAACAGGCTCCCAGCGACATGGCTGGAGGATGTCAACCATGTCGAACCCACTTATGGGAAAACGGCAGCTATCCTTTTTCTCATCCATTGGTATCAGTTGACATCCTCCCACTGCTAAAGCAGTGGGATTCCTCCAGCGAGACGGCTATGCCCAGCCGCAAGAATGTTCTTTGCCGCATTTGAATCACGCGGGTGTTCAGCTCCGCACTCTGAACAAGTCCATTCTCTTATTCGCAAACCTGCTCTACCTTTCGGACTGCTGGACGGGATAGTG
>NZ_JAVLSP010000171.1:0-3273 GCF_031528575.1 Candidatus Sororendozoicomonas aggregata | reverse complement strand
CACAAAATCGCTATTATCCCCACTAAAGTCGCGAACTCCTTCACGGACAACAATATCATCGTCCTCCATACCTTCCTCCTCTAAAAATTAACAATAACAATTAACAAAAGCATAGACAGTAACACGCATGTGTTACAATATTAGTATCCACTTGTCATTACTGAACAACAATCCAGTAACACAAACGTGTTGCATAGCACTACAGGAAGCCCAAAAATGCCTAAGAAAATGGCTGTAACGAACCAAAAAGGAGGATCAGGAAAGACTACATCAGCCGTTAATCTATCATGCTCTCTGTCATTGATGGAGAAGTCAGTGCTACTTGTTGACCTAGACCCGCAAGCAAACGCTTCCAAACGCCTTGGTCGCAATGAGGAAGAGTATACAATCAGTAATGTGCTCACTGAAAAAAAACCTGATATTAATGCAGCTATATACCCTGCCTGCACCAGTGAAGGCCCGATTGAAAATTTATTCATCCTGCCTGCCTCTGCGGATCGTGAGCTAGCGGTTACTGCTGAACAAATACTGGCAAAACCACGCCGTGAAGAAATACTATCTAGGGTACTCAAGCGGTGTGAGAAAGAATTATCACGCTTCGACTACATTATTATTGACACAAACCCGGCATTGAGCGTACTTACCATGAACGCGCTATTGGCTGCCGATGAATTTATTATTCCAGTTAATGGCTCTGCTGACTCCTATGATGGCTCCTGGCAAACACTGGATACGGTAATGGAGCTGCATGACCTGGAGGAATACGAAGAGGTTAATTACCGCATTCTGCGCTGTGATATTGACCGTCGTGCCCCCACAATCGTTGATATGACAGAAAAACTAGCTTCTGCTCATGGCGAAAGGAAGCTCTTCAGCCGATTTATTCCTAAATCGGTCAAATATGAAAAATCCGTCGCTTTAAATAAGCCTATCGCTGTCCTGTATCCAAACAGTGCAGAAGCTAAGGACTATGCCGCTATTGCCAAGGAGGTTGTAGAAAATGAGTAAGAGTGACAGTTTAGCAGGCGTAACTGCTGGCAAACCCCCTAGCCCTAAGAGGGCAAACAAGAAAAAAGCATCTGTTGCTAGTCGTATGACCAGCTCCAGTAGGGAAACATCTGTATTCTCTCTACGAGTGCCCGATGATGAGCTTATCGAAATGAATCAACTAGCGGAAGAGCTGAAAAAGCATACTCGTATGGGGGATAGAAACACCCTTCTACGAGCATGCTTCCAGGCAATGAAAGAAAAGAACCTACAGCAACTACTGAAGATTATCAGAGAGCTTCCGTAACACATACGTGTTACGAAGAAGTCCTTATATCACTGTTATTTAAGGTCATGCTATTTTTTTCCCTTGCGCTGGCCTTTTCCAATCTCGTTGAAGATCACTTGCACTCCATTTTGAAGACGCTTTGAAATGCAAGCTGTACTCATAAGCTTTCTGCCCAAACAATAAACGGGTTTTGTGCAAGTTATCTTTTGAAGGTTTTCTACCTGACTCTTTCCAATATATCCACGTATCAAAATACGGTTTGTCTCGATCTTCTAAAATATCTGGCCTGTAATCAATAATAGCTTGTGGTGAAGGCTCTCTTTCAGCTTTAGCTTTTGTCGGAATAGCCTCATTCAAACCAGCAAGAAAGTCTTTGGGGATCAGCTTATTTCCAGAAAAGGCTCCTGTATTGAGAACCCCTGCCAGTTCGTAGAAAAAGTCTTTGAAGTATGGCTCAATCCAGTATCCCGGCTTTACATCAAAAATAAAGAATTTAGGATCAATACCACGTGTTGTGAGAGACAGTTTGTAGCATGGGGTATCCCTTATCGAAAAAAGGCAGTCAAAGCTGACTGCCCCTAGCACTACCTGAAACTGCTGCATTTCAGTCTGTATTCTTAACATATCTTTATGCAGCATCTGCAAAGCTAACATCTTCATTATCATTATCCTCATTAGCGATACGCTATTGTAACACAATCGTGTTACAATAATTGAGGATATACACTAAGCAATCATGTGGTTAGCTTGCTCTGGGCTGTAATAAAACACCGGCTTGATCTCGCCGCCCTGGCGTATTTCTGCAATTTCCATCACCTTGCGACCATAATCCGGGTGCCTGGTGGCATGTACCAGTACTTCAACAGAGCCTGTGATTTGTTGTCTGGCGAGATCAAAGTCAACCAGTCCAGCACTAGCGATCAGATACTGCAAGCGAGTCACCGCATCAGCACAGCTATTTGCATGAATCGTCGTAACACAGCCACTGTGCCCGGTATTGATTGCCTGTAGAAACGCATCGGCTGCTGGCGCATGCCTTATCTCACCTACCCAAATCCTGTCGGGCCTCATACGTAAAGCAGCCTCAATCAGGTTTTTCATTTTGATTGTGCTGTTTTCACGCTTCGGTGCTTCCATTGATACTTTGTACGGCAACCACTCTAAATAAAGCTCTTGAGTATCTTCACAGGTAATCACACGTTCATGTTCAGGCATATAGCGAGCCAGCACACGTAATAAGGATGTCTTTCCTGATCCTGTATTACCGGATACCAACATATTACTACCAAGCCTGATATGCTCTACCAGGTAATCAAGCATATCTTCAGACAGCGATCCGAAATTAAGCAAGTCTTTTGAAGTTATAACCGTTTCAGGAACAACCCGGAGTGTAATCGTTGCCCCTTGGGGGGTGACTGAAGGCAGAGTACAACAAAGCCTTGAACAATCAGGCAACCGGGCATCCATGATGCCGTTATCATCATCAATGACCTGTCCTAAGCACTGTGCAATTTGCACAATGAAATTTTGCAAGTCATTCTCTGACTGAAAAGTAAGGTCTGTTTTCTCGATGCGACCCCGCTTTTCAACAGAAATACTATCAAAGCGGTCTACACAAATTTCTGTTACGTCTGAGTCCAAAAATGCACTCTTTATTGGTTCAAAGTAGGTTTCTGCAATCCTCCACCGTTGATAGTCAACGGTGGGTACATTGCCAAACAGTGTTTCTTTAACGTCCTGGTTCATCCTTTCCTCGCGGGATACCCCGTACTTTTAGTGCGGGGAGTGGTAGCGACCAATCCGAAGGATTGGCAATAAATTATTTATTTCACACAGCAATATGATATTGTGTGAAAATGATTAAGCGAGCGTACAAATTCAGGTTTTACCCCACACCTGAGCAAGAGCAGCAACTGGCTCAGACTTTCGGTTGTGTACGCTTTGTCTATAATTGGGCTTTGCGACTCAGGTCTGATGCCTGGTACAACGATAAAAAA
>NZ_JAVLSP010000170.1:0-3285 GCF_031528575.1 Candidatus Sororendozoicomonas aggregata | reverse complement strand
ACTATTCACTAAAAATTTCCGACTTTTTATCCTCAATTTTCTGCCATCCTCGCTACGGGCGCTATTCTCGGTCAGGCTCCTAGCTGGTTACCGGGGTACCGCTATGAAAACGAAAAACATCATCACCTGATTCAATGGCCTCTTTTTCAATGGCACCGAAATGGGCCACCCGATCATCAATGGCTCCCCCATTGGTTTTTTCAGCCAGTGTCAGGTAATCCTTAAAATGACGACTTTCCGATGCTAACAGTGACAAATAGAATGTTCGCAACTCCTCGTCAAGATAAGGTGACAGGGCGTGAAAACGCTCACAGGAGCGAGCTTCAATAAAGGCCCCGATCACAAGAATATCCACCAGCCTGGCCGGCTCATGGGTTCTGGCACCGGCTCGCATTTTTGCCGCATAACGGGATGCGCTTAAGGCCTGGTATTGAATGCCCCGCTTTGTCATCAAGGCCAGCACCTTTTCAAAATGCCTGAGTTCCTCGCGGGCGAGGTGAGACATTTTATTGAGCAAATCCACATCATCAACATAACGAAACATCAGGTTGAGCGCCGTTGCCGCTGCTTTTTTCTCACAGTGGGCATGATCAATCAGTAAAATTTCCGGCTCCTCTAACGCCCGCTGAATCCATGCCGTCGGCGTTTTGCATGGGAGAAAATTCACCAGTTCCTCAGGCAGTGGTGCGATGGCGCTCTCCCTATGGGTATTGTTCCGGGAAAAGGGTGATACACTGTTCAATAGTAAACCTATTACCTGTTCACAAAAGTAACGCGTACCATAAAGGAATCGGACCCAGGAGCCAAGGAGCCTGTCGGACTTAAGACAATTTCGGCCTAAAATCCAGAAAGCGCGAGAAAGCGCGGCCGGAATTTCCGATCAATTTGCTTGAATAGGTCAACTATTCGCACGAATTGATCGAAAATTCTGACTCGCCCTACTGAATTTTATGCTCGAAAGCATAAGTCCGACAGGCTCCCAGGAATCATCGGTTGATATTTTTCAGCTTTCAATTGTAACGGTTTGTATTCGTTTTGTTGCTTTTGCCAGAATGCACTCGCCAACAACAATGGTGGAAAAAATGCCCAGGGCTACAGGGATGGAGTAGCTCCAGTCTACAATACCGGAAACAATATGAGGGAAAATAAACAGAATAACTGCCTGGGCAATAAACGCGAAGCAGATAACGCAGATGGCAATTTGAACCCCCATACTTCCTGGCACTTTGTAGGGGCGCCTGGCGTTTGGATCGGATAGGCGCAGTTTCAGGTACGCCGGGAACATGAACAAAAATGGCAGCAGGAATATAGAAGAAGAGAAAGAGAACATGGACCAGAATAGCTTGTCACATTCAGCGGAAGTCAGTCCATAAACCAGAATAACCACGGTAGATAAAACGCCCGTGATAGTATTGGCACCGACAGGGGTTCTGTGAACAAGGTTCTCTTTGGCGAAAACCTCTGGCAACTCACCGGCCTGGGCAGCTTTCATGGCCGCACGGCTTGCCCCCATAGTCCATGTGGTCATGTTGGCGATAAAGGTTAGCAACGTCAGCGAACCAATGCCATACACCATAAAATGACCAAAAGCACCTTCTCCAAACAGTGTCTGCAATGTGGCAATGATACCTGCTACCAGGGTGATCTTCTCCACTGGCAATGCCATCAAAATACCAATGGTGCCCAGCAAATAGAGGGAGGTAACAATCAAAGCAGAAAGCATAATAGACTTTGGAATATCACGACAAGGGTCTTTTATTTCTTTACCCATGCAGGCAACAAGCTCAAAACCCATCAGATTAAATATGATCGCTGGAAGAAAGCCGAGGCCAGAACCCATGGTAGGCATCATGCTTGCGAAAGAAAATTCATTAGCGACACCATTGTGGCTGGCATACCAGAAACCACCAATGCCCAGTACAGCGATGACAATAACCTTAAACAGTGCGCCCAGGTTAGTGACCCATACGCCAGTGTCAACGGAGATATTACAGATCCAGATAGTCAGCCAGATCAAGCTGATACAAATGGCAATTTGCACCCACAGACCCAAAGCAGGGAAAAACATTTCGGCAAACATGCCTGCAAACATAATGTAGCTTGCCGCCATCCACAGGCCGACGTTGGCCCAGTAAAACCAGGTTGTACGGACAGCCCATTTGAAGCCAAAGGCTCGCTTTACCCAGTTGTAAATACCCCCTTCGCCTGGGTAGGTAGTACCAAGTTCTGAAGAAATTAAGCCATAAGGTATGACAAAAAGAACCAGAGTGATTATCCACCAGGTAATAGAGGAGGGGCCGATTGAAGCACTGGCAGTGAGACCATCCACCGACAGCACCGCACATACACTGAACAGGGTCAGGCTGGATAGCCCCATTTTTCCCGTTGTTTTTGTAGCCACTATCGAGTTCCAATCTAAAAACTAAACCAGTTTACAAGCCAGAGAATTCAGCACTGTAAAAAAATTGAAGCCCCGTTGTTTTTGACAGTTAAATTTCCCAGGATAGAAAAACGGGGAAAAGCCAAATCAAAGAAATTAGCCGATGACAGCATGGCATTGCCAGCGTTGAGGGTAAATGGTTTGTATTGTCGGAGCATTAGCTTGCTACGACTAATCAACGACGAGTGTTTGTTTCCAGTTACCCTTAATCCAATTCAATTCAACATCAGGATCAGCAGGATTTACAATCTTTCCAATTACGCCACACCACGTTCCTTTAGCAAAAGTCCAGGGATGGCCAGAAACGGAGCGAACCTCATAGCCATCTTTTGTCGTAATGTGACCAGAATGCTTAATCTGTGTAACGATCGAATCAAAGTCCTCTGTGCACGATGCGTAGACACTCGAGGTTGTCCAAAGCATCAGCGCGAGAAGGCTAAATTGAAGATGTGTTTTTTTCATACTGGACTCCGATATAAAACAATGAGAGGCGACATCATTCGCTTAAAATATAGCTATCGATAGTTAACAAAGCAAAGGGGCAAAAGATAAAAGATCAAAAATACTGTCACTAGGAGCCTGTCGGACTTAAGACAATTTCGGCCTAAAATCCAGAAAGTGCGAGAAAGTGCGGCCAGAATTGCCGATCAATTTGCTTAAACAGGTCAACTATTCGCGCGAATTGATCGAAAATCCTGACTCGCCCTACTGAATTTTATGCTCGAAAGCATAAGTTCGGCAGGCTCCCAGGAGCCTGTCCGAGAATAGACTACCCTACTGCGGTTGCGATAAATTGGTCTAAAAATTCCTGCTTCTTCGTCAAATAGCCCCACTATTATCCTCAG
>NZ_JAVLSP010000016.1:0-56787 GCF_031528575.1 Candidatus Sororendozoicomonas aggregata | reverse complement strand
CACAAAATCGCTATTATCCCCACTAAAGTCGCGAACTCCTTCACGGACAACAATATCATCGTCCTCCATACCTTCCTCCTCTAAAAATTAACAATAACACTTAACAAAAGCATAGACAGTAACACGTATGTGTTACAATATTAGTATCCACTTGTCATTACTGAACAACAATCCAGTAACACAAACGTGTTGCATAGCACTACAGGAAGTCCAAAAATGCCTAAGAAAATGGCTGTAACGAATCAAATATTGTTACCCATATACTCCCGTTTTCGGCCAATAATTCACGTAATAGTTCTATGCGAGGGTAAATCAGGCTAAGCCACTTGCTGTGCTCAAGGTTGTCGTCGTAATGCTCAAAGGCTGACTTTGTGTTGTAAGGCGGATCAATGAAAATACACTTCACCTTACCCGCATAGAAGGGGATCAGCGCCTTAAGTGCTTTGAGATTGTCCCCCTGAATCAATAAATTCTCGCTGTCCTTATCGCCATAAGACAGTTCTGGCATTTCTTCCAGCAATCGGTACTTACAGCGCCGTGCTTGCGTCACCGCACTATCTTTATTGAGCCAGTCCAATATTGGCATGGTGGGCTTGCCCCACCTGTCAGTCGTTAAATTCTGTTTATGGTAGGGAGTCGAGGCAGCAATGACAATCGGTGAAGCGATTAAACAGGCAGCACAAAGCCAGTTGAACAGTTTTCGCCCCCGAACGGAGCGGCTTCTGAAAAAATAACATAAAAGAGGCATAAAAAAGTCGGCAAACACACACAGCCATTTCAATGAGATAGCCGCTAAAAGGCTATATTTATGTCAAATAAGCCAAAGGGCAGCGCTACCCTTCGGCTAGACAGGTGTGTTTGACCATGCCCAACAGGTGAAGTTCACTGGCTCAGGATGCTCGCCGTTGCGGCAGGCACGCATTACTTCCGGGCTGGATAATTGCATGCGACATATCACCCCAACGGTTCAGCGCCTCACGCTTTTCGGTCAGGTAGTCGTACCGGTCATAGTGATTCGATGAAACGTCCGTCGGGGTATGGTTATGGATGCGGTCACGGATTTCTTTGCTCAGTCCGGCCTTGCCCATTAACGTCTTGCAGGTGCGGCGGATGTCCCGTGGCACAGCATGTTGGATGCCCTCACCCTGAAAGCGGCGACGCATGGACGTGTTCAGTGAGTCTATCCGTATCGGCTCATCCGTCAGGTAGCTCGCGCCTTTCATTTTCGGGAACGGGTATTTAGAAGCAGTCTTAAACGTCATGCTCCTACTGCGGTTGCGATAAATTGGTCTAAAAATTCCTGCTTCTTCATCAAATAGCCCCGCTATTCTCCTCAGAAGCAGAAATTTTTATCCTCCATTTCTCGCGGTCCTCGCTACGGGCAGACTTTTAAGACCGCTTCTTAGAAATCTACCGACAGCTGTCTCACATCTCAAGTTTTCGCCTGTCGCGCTTATTGTATGACTCCAGCATTACTCCAGCGAAGAATTAAAAGTGGCCAAGCGTTATCTCTTCAATAAAGGAGACTTAAAGTGAAACCAATCAGCGGTTTTTCAAAAATGTCAAAAGTAGAGAAGATTGACTATATAGTCGAGAATATCTTAAAAGGTGATAATCGTTCTAAGGAACTAATTAAAAGTTTTTGGCATTCAAATGATAAACTTCAATCTGTCTTAGACGATTTTAGCGAAAATACCCTGACAAATTTCTATTTTCCTTTTGGCGTAATGCCAAACCTTATGATCAATGGACAGCTGTACTGCGTACCGATGGCCATTGAAGAGAGTTCTGTTGTAGCCGCGGCTTCTAAGAGCGCTAAGTACTGGTTAGAGAGAGGCGGATTTAAAGCAGACGTTGTCGATATGAAAAAAATCGGTCAAGTACACCTGTACTGGCCGGGAAAAGCGTCAAAATTAATCGAATTCTTTACTTCTAAAATAGATATTTTAAGAGAGGCCTGCGCGCCGATTACTGCCAATATGGAAAAAAGAGGTGGTGGCCTTCTTGATTTAGAGCTTAGAGATAAGACAGATCTTGATGAAAGTTACTTCCAGATCTGGGCATCATTTAATACCGTTGACGCTATGGGCGCGAACTTCATTAACTCAGTTCTTGAGCGGCTTGGAAAGTCGTTTAGAGCGCTTGTATTTGAAGAAGAAAGCTTCACTGGATATGAAAAAGACCTCCAGGTCGTCATGGCCATCCTTTCTAACTACACACCAGAGTGTCTTGTAAGAGCAACGGTTGAATGTCCAATTGAAATGCTTGAAGACAAAAACGTTGGAATGAGTCCTGAAGAGTTTGCTCGAAAGTTTGAAAGAGCCGTTAGGATTTCTCGAATGGATGTAAACAGAGCGACAACTCACAATAAAGGCATCTTTAATGGTATCGACGCCGTAATTCTCGCGACAGGAAATGACTTCAGAGCGATTGAAGCCTGTGGTCATACTTTCGCCGCTAGAGACGGTCAATATAGAGGTTTAACAACGTGTTCCATTAAAGACGGGATGTTTAACTTCACTCTTGAGATCCCAATGGCACTTGGTACTGTTGGAGGTCTGACCTCTCTTCATCCAATGGCAAAGTTTTCATTAGAACTTTTAGGTAAGCCTGATGCTGCTGAGCTTATGAAGATCGTTGCTTGTTCTGGCCTGGCCCAGACTTTTGCCGCGGTTAGAAGTCTTGTGACAAGCGGTATTCAAAAAGGTCATATGAAAATGCACCTTATGAATATTCTTAACCATCTTGAAGCAAGTGATGATGAGAGAGAAAAGGTAAGAGATAAATTTGAAGAAGAGATTATCTCATTCAATGGGATTAGAGATTATCTTCAAGAGCTCAGAAATTACTAACAAGGTTTATCGAAATCGCATAAAACCCCGTACTTCTAGCCCGGATATTTCATAAACATGCTCCTGGCCTTGCTTGCTCCTTGCGGCTCTAAGGGCAGTTTATGAAATATCCGGGCTAATGCGGGGATGTAAGGGAGGCTTGCAAAGCAAGCCATTTGTTGTATTCTCTATCCGTCAGGTGTTTCCAGCGATTACGCTACCTGACAGGAAACGTAAAATACCTTCGCTTTCTGCCCGTGTATCTCAACAATCCGAAAAGTAGAGCAGGTTGTCGAATAAGGCGTATACCGCTACTGGTAAGGGTACGCTGCGGCGGGGCATTGCCGTCTGGTAGCAGGAATCCCCGTCGTTCACGTCGGGGAGGATGTCAGGAAAGTGCTTGCTCCAGACGGTCCAGGGCTTTTTCAAGGGCTTCATCACTGGCAGCATAAGACAGACGCAGATGGCCCGGGCTGCCAAACGCGGAACCCGGAACCAGGGCTACGCCTTTTTCCAGCAGCAATTCGGCCATTTCAGTGTCTTTTTCAAATCCCAGGGTTTTCATGGCTTCATTGAAATCCGGAAAGGAATAGAAAGTACCGTCACTTTCCACGGCTCTCACACCAGGGATTTTGTTCAGGCGGGTGACCACATAGTCGTGGCGCTTTTTATAAGATGTCAGCATAGTGGCAATACACTGCTGAGAGCCATTAAGGGCTTCAACCGCTGCTGCCTGTGCCACAGAACACGGGTTAGATGTACTTTGTGACTGGACCTTTTTCATATTTTTGATCAGCCACTGGGGGCCGCCGGCATAGCCAATGCGCCAGCCGGTCATGGCATACGCTTTGGAGACACCATTAAGTACGATAGTTCTTTCATACAACCCGGGACAGGCCATCACAATGTTGCAAAATGGCTCGTCACTCCAGAGAATATGTTCGTACATATCGTCAGTGGCCACTAAGACATGGGGATACTTAAGCAAAACTTCGCCCAATGCTTCGAGTTCTTTGCGGGTATAAGCCGTCCCGCTTGGGTTAGAAGGGCTGTTTAGCACCACTAACTTGGTTTTTTCGGTAATGGCCTCATCCAACTGCTGTGGGGTTAGTTTAAAACGGTTATCCATGCGGGTTTCAATAATAACCGGTTTAGCTTCAGCAATCGCCACCATATCGGGGTATGATACCCAGTAAGGTGCCGGAATCACCACTTCATCCCCCTTATCGAGCAGTGCCAGGGAGAGGTTAAAAAAGCTCTGCTTGCCACCGGCGGAGACCAGAATCTGGTCGGGGGTATAAGTAATCCCGTTATCTCGATGGAATTTGTTGATGACGGCATTTTTTAACTCCGGGGTGCCATCAACGGCCGTATAGCGGGTCTGGCCGTCAGCGATAGCTTTGCAGGCTGCTGCTTTAATTGACTCAGGGGTATCGAAATCAGGTTCGCCGGCACTGAGGCTGATGATATCATGGCCGGCAGCACGCAATTCAGCGGCACGGCCGGTAACGGCAAGGGTCGGAGATGGTTTAACCATCTGTATACGTTGGGAAGGACAAGCGCTCACAATGTTCCCCATTTATAGCGTTTTAGAGTCTGGAAGGTCGTCACGGGCTTCTGAATAAGCTTAAGCCCGACAGGCTCCAAGCATCATACACAAACAGTGCCAACAGAATAAACCTCCTTTTAACAAACAGGAATCATTTTTTATGGGACGTGCTTTTCGTGTTAACGCCCACTTCAAGCCCAATGGTGACCAACCATCAGCTATCGCGCGGCTCATGGACGGTATCAATACAGGACTTTCATGCCAAACATTGTTGGGCGTGACCGGTTCTGGCAAAACCTTCACCATTGCCAATGTGGTTGAACAGATGCAACGGCCCATGATTGTCATGGCACACAATAAAACACTCGCTGCCCAGCTTTATGGAGAGTTTAAGGCATTTTTTCCAGACAATGCCGTGGAGTACTTTGTTTCCTATTACGATTACTATCAGCCAGAAGCCTACGTGCCAACCTCTGACACCTATATCGAAAAAGACGCTTCCATCAATGAGCATATTGAGCAAATGCGGCTCTCTGCCACCAAAGCGATGATGGAGCGGGAAGATGCCATCATTGTGGCAACCGTATCAGCCATTTATGGGCTTGGTGATCCGAAATTCTACCAGAAAATGATGCTGCATTTAGACCGGGGCGATCAGATTGGGCAGCGTACCCTGCTGCGGCGCCTGGCTGAACTGCAATATACCCGCAACGATACGGCGCTAAAACGGGCCACTTACCGGGTGCGGGGGGATGTTATTGATATTTTCCCGGCAGAGTCAGAGCGAGAAGCCATTCGGCTCGATTTTTTTGACGAAGAGCTCGAAAACATCAGTCTGTTTGATCCGCTCACAGGCGAGGTATTAAAACAGTTACCCCGTATCAGCATTTACCCTAAAACGCACTATGTCACCCCCCGGCAAACCATTTTGGATGCCGTGGAAGGCATTAAGGTTGAGCTCAGTGAACGACTTGAGGTATTGCGTGAAAATAACAAACTGGTGGAAGCCCAGCGGCTGGAGCAGCGTACCCGCTACGATATGGAAATGATGCTCGAGCTTGGTTACTGTACCGGCATTGAAAACTATTCTCGTTATTTATCAGGCAATGCCCCCGGGGAGGCACCGCCGACCTTGTTTGACTATATCCCTGATAACGCGCTGTTGGTGATTGATGAATCCCATGTCACTGTTCCCCAGATTGGTGCCATGTACCGGGGTGACCGCTCACGCAAAGAAACGCTGGTAGAATATGGGTTTCGTCTGCCCTCAGCACTGGATAACCGTCCCATGAAGTTTGAGGAATGGGAAAACAGACGCCCCCAGACTATTTTTGTTTCGGCAACGCCCGGTAACTATGAACAGGAACACCAGAGCCAGATGGTTGAGCAGGTGGTACGGCCCACGGGGCTGGTTGACCCGGCGGTTGAGGTCAGGCCAGCCTCAACCCAGGTGGATGACCTGCTCTGTGAAATTCATAAAACCGTTAAAGCCGGCGATCGCGTTTTAACCACGGTACTGACTAAGCGGATGGCCGAAGACCTGGCAGATTATCTCCACGAGCACCACATTAAAGTGCGCTATTTGCACTCAGATATTGATACGGTGGAACGTGTGGAAATTATCCGCGACCTGCGTATTGGGGTCTTTGATGTACTGGTGGGCATTAACCTGTTGCGGGAGGGGTTGGATATGCCAGAGGTGGCCCTGGTGGCCATTTTGGATGCCGATAAAGAAGGATTCTTGCGCTCTGACCGCTCGCTGATCCAGACCATTGGTCGGGCAGCGCGAAATCTTAATGGTCGCGCTATTTTATATGCTGACAAGGTTACCGGCTCCATGCGGCGTGCCATGGATGAGACACAACGACGGCGTGATAAGCAAATGGCTTATAACCAGCAGCACAATATTACCCCCGTTGGCGTCAAGAAGTCTGTACCCGATATTCTTGAGGGCGCTGTTACGCCCGGCAAGAAACCGGCGGCAAAGACCCGAAAAACCGCCACAGTGGCAGGCGCTGGCACTGTCTCTTTAAACCCGGATGATCTTGCGAAGCAAATAAAAAGACTGGAAACAAAAATGATGAAACACGCGCGGGAGTTGGAATTTGAAGCAGCGGCGCAGGTACGGGATGAAATAAGCGTATTGCGGGACAGGTTACTGAAACAGGGATAGCCACTCATTCATCATCGGTTATTGATTCGAGATCAGAAGCTGTTCAGGGTTTTGTGTGAACAGCGTCAAAATAACTTCTGCCGTTGTTTTGTGGTTAATAAAAGTTAATTTAAATGAATACTGGGCTGATAACGAGTATTTTTTATTTGACAGGGTGATTTTTGTGCTATTTTAATTTCTTCATCGCATTAACAGGGATTTTTTATGAGAGCTTTGTTGCGGCCATGCTCTGTTTTATTCGTACTTTTTTGCATGGGTGCGCAATCGCACTATCCTTCAGACGACTGGCACTCCAATAATCCTCATTTTTGTTTTTCTTGTTTAGCCAAGCGGACTAGTCCCGACGACCCAAATGCTGGGTGTCACTTATTGATCAGACCCGGTGAACAACAAGGCGATGTATCGGGTGAGTCAGCTTGTCGTCATATTGTGACAGAAAGCCTGCCGAATAATAATCCCGGGTTTACCGAGACATGCTGGGAGGAAGCCGACCAGTGGGTGAGTTCTGAAGCTTTCTTGTTAAAACGGCTCTATGATACTGAATTAGTAGCAGGGTTTATCGCTCAGTTCTCAGATATCGTCAGCTTCCAGAATCAGTGGATTAAAAACCCTGATATTAAAATAAATTTCATCTGCCGCATGGGAGATTTAAAAGAAAAACACCCCTGTATTTACTATCAGATTTTAAAGGAAGTCTACACGGGTATTTGCTCTTTTGAAAATAACAACGACACCGATGCAGGGCGCGTTAATGTTGAACAAGTAGCTGACACCTATGTAAAAAAAATGGCCATGGTATTTGTACTGGCCATCAGTCCGGGGCTTACATCACCTGAAGCGCATTTTATTGACAATATCTCCTCTGCTCATTGGGAGAAACTCCCACAGTCCGCGAAAGAAGCGTCATTACATAGTGATTTTATGAACGCGATTGCCAGGCAAACATACCGGTCAAACCCGTTACACTCCCTGAAAAAGCCCCCACCAATTGAAAACGCCCTAAGCTCAGTCTTGGCTGTGTTTAACAACAAGCAGCGCCAGGCACCGACTCAAAAAAGTATTTCAGAACAACTCACAAAAGTAGCCGATAGCTTTGGTGCCATACATGCCGAACAGGCCAAACAGCGCCAGGCACAGGCTCAAAAAAGTATTTCAGAACAACTCACAAAAGTAGCTGATAGCTTTGGTACCAAACAGGGCAAGCCGACTCACCCGGTGACCACAAGAACCACTGATGGAGAACGTTCGGGTGTCCATTCTTTAAGTGAGGATGAAAGACGGACGAAAAAGGCACAGGTGGTTCAAAATATTCTCCAGTTTTTTTGGCTGACCAATCTCCATCAGAAGAACAATGAACGTAATTTGCCCCTTGTGGCAGGGGGGCTGGCCGTTGATGCCCTGGCACAGGCAGTGGAATGGGGGTACGGGGATATTGCCCTGAGTCAATTGATGCAAAAACCGGCCAATAACGCCTTGCTGCTGGTTGAGAGCAAAGAAGGTTTTGAGCAATGGGCAGCAAAAATAACATCAGCATCGAGCAGTCTTAAAGGCATTGACGTATTTGAACATCGGTCAGACTACGAATATAGAATTGATTATTCTTACAAGGGCTGTCGTGTCTTTTACGTAGCAGTGCAGCTAGCCCAAAATGTGGGGTTCTTATTCACGCCCAAACATGACCGTTTGAGGGTGGTGTTGGATCAAAACACCAAAAGCCCTGACTTTTATTGCCGGTTCTGCTCCTACGAGACCTTACTGTACATTGCAGGCCAGCAGCTTGCTGATGAAAGGGGCTGGGAGCGGGCAAACTACACGCTAAACCCTCCCTTCAGTCCTTATTGTTATTTTGGCCAGGTGCCTTTTCAATCCATCACAGGGTGGTGGACCTATCTTCACAATCAAATGATCCTCTGGGGGAATGCAGGCAAGGCACTGGTTTTAGAGGCGCACGAAAGCGACTTGAGTGCATCGGGAAACGGGTTTCAGGTAACGGATACCCGCGCGACAAACCAGGACGAGCCAGAGCAACAGAGGCAAGCGGTCGGCACCGGTGGTAAAGACCCTGAGGTGTTTTTAGCAAAATTACGCCTGCTCAAAAAAAAGGCTGACCATCTCGCCCTGGATGACATGATGAATAACCTCAGGTTGTGGTATCCCCATAAAGCGCCTAAAAACCCCGTTAAATTGCAAGCAAAGGGGAAAAAAACCTTTGATGAGCAGATCGCTGGTGCCATGGCAAGTCTGAGTGCTTCAGTGGAGCGCTATGTTGATAAACACCACGGTTTTCCTGATGGGTTATTCATCGGTGATACTGATGACACCTGGAAGTCGGTAAAATATTTTAAAAGCAAGGGCAATAAGATCAAACTGCGAGAGTATGCTGTACCGTATATGGGCAAACACCCGGTTGAAGTGACGGTTATTGATAATGCGGAGAATAGGCACTTCAATCTTGAAAGGCTTGTTCAACACGTACTCCGCATGGATGTCTTCCACGAAAACATGAGCAAGCAGCCTGTAAAGCAGGAGCAGGATCAGTACATGGCATTCCTCGGTGATCTCCTGCTTAAGTGGCACCATTATAATCGCCTTTTAAATAAACAGGACGCTTTTAACACCGTCATGGCTAATTGCGCTGATTTTATCACGCTGTCGTGTCACCAGTTTACTGCCCCTGCTCATACCATCAAAAGCATTCGCGTTCCCGATTTGGCCTTTGCTTTTATTGCGATTCTCAAAGAATCAACCGCCGATTTATCAACGCCGACGAAAACCGCTGTCCATAAAGCCATAGCGTCCCTTTTTCACTACAGCAGTTTGAATCAGGAGTTGGCTCTGTCTTGTGCCATCATTGATTACCTGGCGTCTGATCAGCAGCTCGCGCCCATGCTTGATGACGACCTGTCACAGACATTACACGCTGATACCCTCAACCTTGTTGCCTCTTTGGCGTTGTTGATGAACAGTTGGGATGGTGACAACCGTGCCTATGTTGAGCTCTCCCATACACTCACCCATGAGGTCTCTCCGGTTTTACAGCAGTTTGAAGCGCTTTTTCCGGCTATGGCTGAGGATGAGCGGTTTCAACAGGTAAAAGAGCGCTTGACCCACTTGGCTAACACTATTTTACACGCCCATAAAAAAGCCGCGGATCAACTGGCCGCTGATGAAGAAATAGCCGCAAAAGAATTAGAAGCCCAATACCGTGCTGAGGAAGACCGCTATGTTAAGGGGCTGCAAAGTCTGGCACCCCCAGAGCATAACAGCGCAATAACCACCGAACAGCAGCCTGTCGAAAATGACCAGGACAGTGGGAGTGATAATGAAACCATTGGACAGGCTCCCTGTCTTTGGGTTGATGAGATTAAGTCCATCCGCAAAATCATTGTGGACGGCGCATTAAATGGTCAACCCCCGCAAGGAAACGGAGCCAGCAAGAAAAAAAGAAAGAAACTCCGCCGACCAGAAGCTCAAAAAGTGGCTCAATTTATCCAACGTCATGAAGGGGATCATTTTGCCATGGCCAGCTTGTACGCTGATATGGGCAGGGCTTACTTTAAATGCGGTCGATTGCCCGGCAAAGTGCGGGCGCTGTCAAATGCCATTAATAAAGCCTATCAGCAGCTATTGGACTTTGAGGAGCAACTGGAGCGTCAGGAAATCAGTCAACTACCCAGACAAAGCGTTGTTACCCTTAATGAAATGATTGTGTGGGCACAGTCATACCCTGGGGAAAATGAACTGGAGAAAATACTGTCAGACTGGCAGGAGGGTGACAGGTGTTACCAACGCGCCAATGACGCCCTTAACAATTACCTGGCTGTCGTACCCGCAGAACACAGGGAAGTTTGTGAGGCTCTTTTTATTCAACGTTTTCGGGAAGACCGCACGCGTATAAAGCGATGCATTGACCAGTTAATTGACAGTAAAAATCAGCTCGATGCTATTTTCCCCCTCAGAGGAAAAGTGCTACGGCTCTCTCAGCCCTACCGTCATAAGGTAAAACAAAAAAATGGTTATGCCAGCGCCTCGTTGTCCACACAATTTACTGAACTCAGGCAAAGGCTTGCCGACCCCAGTAAAGTGTTTGACGGTGACATTTTCCAGTGGCTCGAAGAAGAGGAAGAAAAGAGCCAAAATTAACCCTTGCACAGTATAAAAAAATCATTAATATAGCAGCGACTTCAGGCGGTTAGCTCAGTTGGTTAGAGCGCTACGTTGACATCGTAGAGGTCGCTGGTTCAACTCCAGTACCGCCTACCAACTCTCCTTGATTTTTTTCGAGCTTGTGCGCGAGTTATACCAATCGACTCTTCTAATTGTGCTTTACGCTACCAACCTGAACGCCAACCCTGCGTTAAAACTCCTCGCAATAGCAGGGCTATTACTCGTCATTTTGCCTTGCCCAGCAGCCCAAAATAGTTTGCTCAATTCCGCAGTTAGAAAAGACAATTGGTATAATTACAGTTTTTGTTAATTAAAAGTGAGGGGATAACCATGGAAAAGAGTTGGTATCACTATATTGAGTGTGGCCTACCTGCCGTCTACCTTGAAAACGGATTCGCGCGGGACAGTGTTGATGGTGAACAGTGCGTTGGTGTTGATAGTGTTGACCAGCTCCACCGAACAATTGCCACAACGCTAACCGGTAAGTCCACGGCTTTGACCGGCGAAGAAGTCCGCTTTTTGCGTGTAGAAATGAACCTTTCGCAGAAGCGATTAGGTACATTGCTGGGTGTTGAAGACCAAACAGTCGCGCGATGGGAGAAAAATTCAACCCCACTCCCGCGTACGTCAGATGTTGCCCTGAGAGCACTTTACCTGGAGTCTATCAACAAAGGCAGCGTACTCTCCTCTCTGCTCAAAATGCTGGCTGAAAGTGACAGCCAACAAGCGATGAGTAAACTTGTATTTGTCGAAGTCAACGACCGATGGCAACTGTCAGCTTAATACATCTCTCAAATTAGCCTTGGCAACCGGGCAATTGGTCATGATCCCGTAGAGTCAATGCCAAAACATGACCAATTACTCAATAAACCAAAAACCTAATCCTCCTTATAGTTTTCCATACCCAGGCAGGAGCAGACAAAGTTTCGATCCCCAAAGACGTTATTGACCCGGTTGGTGGTGGGCCAGTATTTGGCTAACCTGCTCTGTGGTGAGGGGAAAACGGCTGTTTCCCGGCTGTAAGGTCTCTGCCAGGTGTCGTCTGCCAAATCAGCCAGGGTGTGAGGCGCATTCACCAGCGGGTTATTATCGACCGGCCATTTGCCTTGCTCGATCTGATCAATTTCTTTGCGAATAGACACCATGGCATCAATAAAACGGTCGACTTCTGCCAAAGACTCCGACTCTGTCGGCTCAATCATTAACGTACCGGCCACAGGAAAAGACATGGTGGGCGCATGGAAACCGTAGTCCATTAATCGCTTGGCAATGTCTTCTTCAGAAATGCCGGTGGCTGCTTTGATGGGACGAATATCAATGATGCATTCATGGGCAACTTTGCCATTTTGACCACGGTACAGCACCGGGTAATAAGCCGATAGCCTTTGCGCCACGTAGTTAGCATTCAAAATAGCAACCTCAGTGGCGTGGGTCAGGCCACGGCCACCGAGCATTTTGATATACATCCAGGTGATAGTAAGAATAGAAGCACTGCCAAAAGGTGCCGATGCTACCGCACCAATACCACCGTTGTCGTACACAGGGCTGACGCTATGGTTGGGCAAAAAAGGCGCCAGGTGTTTTTTCACGCCAATTGGGCCGACACCGGGGCCACCGCCACCGTGAGGAATAGCAAATGTCTTGTGCAGGTTCAGGTGAGACACATCGGCGCCAATATCGCCGGGCCGGGCAATACCCACCATGGCATTCATATTGGCACCATCGAGATAGACCTGGCCACCACAGCGATGAATCGTGTGACACACTGTTTTGACCGCTTCTTCGTAGACACCGTGTGTGGACGGATACGTGATCATCAAGGCAGCAAGAGCATCACTGTGTTGTTCGGCTTTTTCCTGAAGGTCATTGACGTCAATGTTACCCTCGGCGTCACAGGCAATAATCACCACCTTCATGCCTGCCATTACCGCTGACGCCGGGTTGGTTCCGTGGGCCGATGCGGGGATCAGGCAAATGTGACGATGGCCTTCCCCCACGGACTGTTGATATTTTCTTATGGCCAGCAGTCCGGCATATTCACCCGATGCTCCCGAATTCGGTTGCGCAGAAACCTCGTCAAAGCCAGTAATGGCTTCAAGGGCTTGCTGAAGCTGGTCAATTAACGCCAGGTAACCCTGCACCTGATCCCGTGGCGCAAAGGGGTGGATATTGGCAAATTCCGGCCAGGTGACCGGCAGCATTTCGGCAGAGGCGTTCAGTTTCATTGTGCACGAGCCCAAAGGAATCATGCCATGCACCAGGGAGTAGTCCTTATTTTCCAGTCGTTTAATATAGCGCATCATGTCTGTTTCAGAGTGATAGCTGTTAAAGACGGGATGACTGAGGATCTTATCCGTACGACGAAGGTCGTCGGTGATTCCTGTGGCTTCGCCAGCAGTAATGCGCTGATCCACAAAAGACAAATCCAGTGCTTTACCTTTACCCATAAAAATATCAAACAGTTCGATGATATCATCAGGCGTGGTTGTCTCATCGAGGCTGACACCGAGGCTGTCGTGGCTGATCAGACGCAGGTTACAGTGATGATTCAGCGCCCGCTGGTAAATAGCCTGTTGCTCGCTGCCTACCTTAATGCTCAGGGTATCGAAGTAGCTTTTGTTACACTGAAAACCCATATCACTGAGGCTTTTTTCCAGGATAGTGGTCAAACGGTGTACCCGTTCGGCAATGGCCTTAAGCCCATCAGGGCCATGGTAAACGGCGTAAAAACTGGCCAGGTTTGCCAGCAGTGCCTGGGCTGTACAAATATTGGATGTGGCTTTTTCCCGGCGAATATGTTGTTCGCGGGTTTGCATGGCCATTCTCAGGGCGATATTGCCACGACTGTCTTTTGAGACACCGATAATGCGTCCGGGTATGGCGCGCTTGAGTTTTTCACTGGTGGCAAAAAATGCCGCATGGGGGCCACCGAAGCCCATAGCGACACCAAAACGCTGACTGCTGCCCATAACAATATCCGCCCCCATGGCACCGGGGGATTTGAGCAACACCAGGGCCAGCAAATCGGAAGCGACAGATACCAGGACGTCGCGGGCTTTGGCTTGCTGAATAATACGACTAATATCGTTTATATCGCCATAGGTGCCAGGGTATTGCAGCTGCGTCCCAAAGACCTCTTGTTGATCAAGATCCTTGGCAGGGTCCCCCGTTACCACGTCAATACCCAGATACTCAGCACGGGTTTTAATCACAGCCAATGTTTGCGGGTGAGCATCGTCAGCCACAAAAAAAACATTGCTCTTACTGCGACTAGACCGGCGACACAGGGCCATGGCCTCGGCAGCGGCCGTTGCCTCATCCAGTAAAGAGGCATTGGCGACTTCCATCCCGGTCAGATCCATCACCATTTGCTGGAAGTTTAACAACCCTTCCAGTCGGCCCTGGCTGATTTCAGGTTGATAAGGTGTATAAGCAGTATACCAGCCAGGGTTTTCAAGCACGTTGCGCAAGATGACGTTAGGCATCTCGGTATTGTAATAACCCATACCGATATACGATTTATTGATGGTATTTTTGCGGGCCAGGGCTTTGAGGGTATCGAGCGCCTGCTTTTCAGTCAGGCCATCTGGCAAAGCCAGCTCAGCACCGCGAATGGAGGCTGGCACTGTTTCGCCAATCATATCACTGAGGGAATGAAGACCCTGATTTGCTAACAGGGTGCGCTGTTCACTCTGGCTGGGGCCGACATGACGCCGGATAAAGGGTTCTCTCTGGAGCAGGGCTTGTAGTGATTGTCGTTCGACAGCCATAAAATTGTTACCTTTAGAGCACCATCTTCCCTAAGAGCCTGTCGGACTTATGCTTTCGAGCATAAGTCCGACAGGCTCCTGGACTGGATCAGTAGATATATCAGGACGCGTCAGCGATAAAACTGGCCGGTGCCAGGAGGCTGTCGGACTTAAGACAATTTCGGCCTAAAATCCAGTAAAACCGAGAAAGTGCGGCCAGAATTTTATGCTCGAAAGCATCAGTCCGACAGGGTCCTAAAAAAATTATTCGATGCTTGCCTGATAAGCACTGGCCGACATCAGGTCATCGAGCTCGGCTGGCTCAGACAGCTTCACCTTGACAATCCAGCCGTCTTCAAAGGCAGACAGGTTAATGGTTTCGGGCGCCTCTTCCAGGGCTGTGTTCACTTCAACAATCTCACCAGAGACAGGCGCATAAATATCAGAAGCTGCTTTAACGGATTCCACCAGGGACAGGTCATCACCGGTGCCCACTTCCTGGCCGATTTCGGGCAGCTCAACAAAGACCACATCACCTAGCTGCTCCTGCGCATGCTCGGTGATCCCCACAGTGACGGTGCCATCGCCATTGTCCAGTACCCATTCATGGGTGTCGGTGAACTTCAGATTCTCGATATTGTTCATCGTTTACCTCACTCCAGTTATACGAAAGATGTTGAAAAGGGATTAACACATCACTACATTTACGGCCAAACCACCTAAAGCGGTTTCTTTATATTTGTGCTGCATATCAAGTCCGGTCTGACGCATGGTTTTAATCACATCATCCAGGGAAACCCTGTGATCACCATTACCCTGAAGGGATAACCGGGCAGCGGCAATAGCTTTGATGGCACCCATGGTATTACGCTCGATACAAGGCACCTGCACCAACCCGCCCACAGGGTCACAGGTAAGCCCGAGGTTATGCTCCATACCAATTTCAGCGGCATTCTCGATTTGTTGATTGGTACCACCGAGCGCCGCGCAAAGGGCACCGGCTGCCATGGAGCAGGCCACGCCTATCTCACCCTGGCAGCCCACTTCGGCAGCAGAGATGGACGCGTTTTTTTTGTACAACATACCAATGGCGGCGGCGGTGGCCAGAAATGTTTCAATAGTTTTTTCATTGCCGCTTTGAACAAAATTGACAAAATAAGCCAGTACAGCCGGTATAACACCGGCGGCGCCATTAGTCGGGGCGGTGACAATGCGCCCGCCGACAGCATTCTCTTCATTGACAGCCAACGCGTACAGGCTGACCCAGTCCATTATGGGCAGGTCTGTTGTTGGCTTTTCCTGATTGCTCAGGGATTGATAAATGGCATTGGCACGGCGTTTTACCTTAAGCCCACCGGGCAAAATACCCTGTTGCCTGCAGCCGCGCTCAATGCACTGATCCATCACTTGCCAGATCTTCTGCAGCTTGGCCGGTATGTTTTGATGAAGACCAAGGGCGTGTTCATTGGCAAGGACTATCTCAGCGATGGATAAACCGTGGACTCGGCCAATATCCAATAAATCTTTCGCGCTATTAAACGGGTAAGGAATCGTTTTACTGGTACTTTTGTGTGTTACATTTTCGTCTTCATCTTCACTGGCAATAAACCCCCCGCCAAGGGAGTAATAATTATTCTGGTGGAGAATAATACCGTGTTTGTCAACGGCCTTGAATGCCATGCCATTGGGGTGTTTTGGAAGAAAAACCGTGGTGTGAAACAGAAGATCGGTGGTTTCTGAAAAGGCGATGGGGTGTGAGTTGGCAAGAAAAAGGGTTTGCTCTTGCCGGGTTTGTTCGATGAGCCGTGGGGCATCATCGGGATTCAGTGTCTGTGGACACTGCCCCGACAACCCCAGAATGATAGCGGTATCCGTCCCATGGCCTGCGCCTGTGAGGGCCAGAGAACCAAATAAATCGATGCAGACCCGGGCAGTGTCTGGCAGGCAGTGCTTTTGCTTAAGCTCACTGACAAAGCGATTGGCTGCTACCATAGGTCCCACAGTGTGTGATGATGAGGGTCCAATGCCCACTTTAAATAAATCAAAAATACTTAGTCCCATGGTGTTGCCTCTCCACTCGCTGCGTGATGCAGCGTTATTCACGACGTGCTTGTGGATTATCCTTTTCCTTTCAAGGTTGTTTATTGATCGAAGATTATCAACGGAAGTAGCGTTTATCAATAAAGAAATTTCCTATTGGAAACAGGCGACGCCTATAATCACGCCAGTTTTGAATTAATAAGGAGCATTGATTACTCTAGGAGTCTTTGGAATCTTTGGGTGTAGTGGGCGATTGGATGTCTGAAAAAACGAGTTTTTTGCTGGAAGAGAAGCAGCAACGGCTGCGGCTGAGTCCTCAGAATTCTGAAGCGGCAGTGTCACCACTGAAGCTCGGAGAGCGTGTTCGCGAGATTCGGCTAAGCCAGAGCCTGACCCTGGAAGAAGCCAGCAAACGCACAGGGCTGGCACGCTCAACATTATCTAAAATTGAGAATGAACAAATTTCCCCGACCTTTGCTGCCGTTTCAAAACTGGTACAAGGTTTGGGGATTGATATTCCCCAGCTGTTTGCCGAGCCTAAAGAACACCATGGCACAAAAGGGCGGCGTGATATCACCCTCGCCGGAGCAGGTAAGCCACACCCCACCACCACCTACGACCATGAAATACTGGCCACGGCCTTAACGGGCAAAAAAATGCTGCCTTACAGAACAACGGTAAAAGCCCGAAATTTTACTGACTTTTCTGAGTGGGTTCGCCACGACGGTGAAGAATTTATGCTGGTACTCAAGGGCGAGGTACTATTTTACACAGAATTTTATCAACCCGTTTCCCTCAAAGAAGGGGACAGTGCCTACTACGATGGCGACATGGGCCATGCCATTGTCTCTGTCAGTGAGACCGATGCCATTGTGCTTTGGGTGACGGCTTAGCCCGGATATTTCATAAACTGCCCTGAGAGTCGCAAGGAGCAAGCAAGGCCAGGAGCATGTTTATGAAATATCCGGGTTAGGAGCAGTCTAAAAATAATTTCCCGATTTTCGTTCACCCTGAACTCTGAGCTTGCCGAAGAGTCGAGGGTGGTGGCAGCGAGCGTCGACAGACTCAGCCCGAACGGCAAAACTGGGAGGTTATTATCAGACGCTTACTTAGCAGCTATTAAATTTTGCAAGTTTCCCGGCTAAGGCTATTCTTTTCTTTCTGCTGGCTGTCTTCCAGTGAGCGCCTGTGATGTGAACAGGAGGAATTCGTTGCTTCAAACGCTCTCTAGGAGCCTGTCCGAGAATAGACTGCCCTACTGCGGTTGCGATAAATTGGTCTAAAAATTCCTGCTTCTTCGTCAAATAGCCCCACTATTATCCTCAGAAGCAGAAATTTTTATCCTCAATTTCTCGTAATCCTCGCTACGGGCGCTATTCTCGGTCAGGCACCTAGCACAAGTGTCACTGATGGGGGCCAAAATAAATACCAAAATAATGCCTTGTAAAGCTTGAGCAGTCAGGTCGGCTATTATGTGGTACACCACAGAAGCTGATAATGTTCGCACGCTGCTGCGCACAGGGCATTCCTGACGTGAGCGGCGGCGCTTGGCAATGATGGAGCTATCGCTGCATGAAACTGTTTGCAGTAGTGTATAAAAAAAGAGTGCTGCTTTGCCTGTTATCCATTGTTGGCCTCGGAATAACCGGCAATACGGTATTTTTTCAAACAGCTTTCGACCATTGGCAAAACCTGACAGCGGCACTGCATCCCCCTTTTTTTATTGGACTACCTGCCAGTAACAGCATCACCCAAAATAATAATCAAAATAATAATGCCCAAAATAATGATGGTGCCCTGTTATCTGAAACAAACACTGATCCCTGGCTGGCGCAGTATTTGTTAAAGCACAATGGCTATTCATTAATACCCCCTCAATCACCATCGCCTGCGCCGTTACTGGCAAACAACAGAGACAATATTGTCAATAACGTTGAACCTTTACCATCGCTGGGGCCGCGTGGTCATAACGGTCTTTTGAGGGCATTGCTTTCACCCGGTCACTTGGATGATGTTTACCAGCAAAACCCGAAACCCTTTACTACTGCGGTTAATAACGCAAGTTCGCTGGCATACGGACTGCCACTGTTGCTACAACCGGGCAATCAGCAACCAGGCCAGGAGGCTTCATTGGATTTGACCCCAGGGACTGTGGCGGTGGAGGCCAATGGCGAGGGGGTATCTTCAGGGAGCGCGGGTGCGCGAGGGACAGATTTGAATCCCCCAAACTTCACTGGAGAGGGTGTTCAGTCAAACAGCGATTTTCTTTCTGGCAGAGGAGGTTTGTTTAGGTATATGGCACATATCGGCCTGAGACAAGTCAATTCCCGAGCAACTTGCTGGCTCATTAATGCGCTGGCACAAACGGATGAACAGAGAACCCATCTTCGGCATTATTTGTGGCGGGTCGCCCAACAATCCCCGCATCTGGCGAGTCACCCTTTTATTGGCTTGTTACCGGCTGATTTATTGGCCCAGATCGACACTGAACGAGGCTTTTGTCCTGAGAATGATAGTCATCTGGCGCTTCTTACAGAGTTGTTGAGGCTGGATATTATCGTGCTGCTTTCCCTGAAAAATGGGCAACATTACTACCGCTACCGCAAACCGGGGACAAATATCACCCAGGTAGGTTTGTTCAATGAAAACCACAGTTGTCTCAAACAAGCAACGCTGATTTTGGTGAAAGTAAGAAGCGGTCTTATCAGAATGGAGCGCGTTTATTTTAATGAGCCTTTAAGGCCAATCTTGCAACCGCACTTGCCACCTTATCAAGTATTACCTCCACCTATGGGGCCTTTGTGTCATCCGCCACCATTCATGCCTGGCACATTTGTTCAGAAAATGCCCCGGCAAGCCTGGCCCCGTCAGCCCATCCTTTTTCAGGGAGCCGCTGAGCAGCCGCGCCCTTTTGTTCCCAATGACGCATGCAGACAAGTGGCAGAGACTTTCAGCTCACCATCAGGTGAATTACACCGTTTAGCACCAGTTGGCGGTATTGTCCCCAATACTGCCGACAGACAACCCCTAGTCACTCTCAAGCTATCACCGGGTGAACTACACCGTTTAGCACCAGTTGGCGGTATTGTCCCGGATGGTGCCAGCAAACAACCAGCAAGCGCTTTCAATCCACCACCTGTTTTCAATTCACCACCTGTTTTCAATCCACCACCTGTTTTCAATCCACCACCTGTTTTCAATCCACCACCTGATAAACTACACCGTTCAGCACGGACTGACGGTATTGTCCCGAACACCGCGAACAAACAACCAGTCAGCATTCTCAAGCCACCATCGGGTGAACTGCAGTGTTCAGCAGCGGCTGGCGGTATTGTCCCGAACACTGCCGACAGACAACCACTCGTCACTTTCAAGCTATCACCGGGTGAACCACACCGTTCAGCACGGACTGACGGTATTGTCTCGAACACCGCGAACAAACAACCAGTCAGCATTCTCAAGCCACCATCTGATGACCTGCGCCCTTTGTCACCTGCTGACATTGTTTTACCAGAGACCGCAAACGACACTCTCATGCCTGTTATGCCTGTTATGCCTGTTATGCCTGTTGGTATGAAGCAAGTTATTGAGGCTTATCAGTCGTGGCTCCCCCCCAGCAGAGGAAATCAAGCTGTAAAAGAAAGCCTCACACCATGGACAATACAAGAGATTCTCGAACGCCTCAGCCATAGAGCGCCCCTGGATTTGCCATTGCTCGATCGGGCTATTCACTACCTTGCCAAGACTGGACTTTTGGCGCCATTGCCTTCGGGATCATCAGGCACGGCAGGGCTTTCCCTGAGCAAAACACTACTAGGTTGGATTGAGCAATTCTGGATGAAAAATCATGACGAACTCCTTGCGTCGAACTCCCCTGGCGAAGGCGTTATGAGGGATTTAAATAAAGCCGGTATGATGCGCGGTGATATAAGACTCAGCAATATTGATAGCGCTTCATTTTCTCCTCTGTTTATTAATGGCGGCATACTGGCCATGAAAGCACTGACCGATTTGCAGAGTTCTCTGATAATAGCGTTAGCCGCGCAGGTTTCTCAGCTTGACCAGGAGAATCATTCAATTGCTCTTTACGGCGGTATGGCCAAACGCGCCCATACTATTTCCAGACTGTCTTATGGTAATCTGTATAGGGCCATTAATGGCAGGCTGTTATTACCCATCAATGATATGGATGTGATGACAGACAGTGAAGAGCTTGCCAGTTTATTTTTTCAGAATGTGTCATCCACGCTCGCTCATCAATTTCCACAGCTGACTACCTCAAGTTTTTTTCCTATCCCCAGTCACGCCAAGCACCTGAGCACTAAAAAAATCATTATTTCATGGCACGGATTGCGAATCTTCACCGTTGATGTCAGTAGTAGCAGTTCGTTCAATTTTGCTAACAAGCTACCCATGCCATTGCACATGGGCCAGCAAAGCAGAGTTCATGCGCCGATTATAGGCTTTGAACCCTGGGTGAACCAACTGATTCAGGAGAGTCTGAAAACCAACATGAGTGACCCGAAAGAAGTCGACGCTGAGCGCAGGCGCAACGATGCCATGAGAATCTTGTGGCAACTCAGTGGCGATGCTGGCATCACCCGGTTATTGGAGCAAGCACACTCACCAAACTGGAAAAAGATTTTTAACGATACCCTGGGCAGGTTTGTTGAATCGAAACAAATCGCGGGCACAAGCGCCAGCTTAACCGCAACAAATAGACGGCAACATCCCACTTTGACCCCTGACTCCGGTATGGTTCGTCAACAAAGCCCCCCCCAACACCGCCAGGCGGATGAAAAAAACCTCAACGATTTGGCTGTTAGCGTGGCGGCTACCCGGATAACAACCACTTTAGAGCGGCACGCTTTGGCCAAACCAGCAAAACCATCAGACCATGACCAGGCAGAAATAAATACGTTGGAGTCTGAGCTGACGAAACTGGTCAAGCAACGGCAATACACGGGCGATATTTGGAACATCGCTGAACAACTGGCCGAGCTGAATCACCCGGTGGGACAGTTTGTTCTTGCCGGGCTGGTCTGGAAAAAACACGGAAACATCTCACCTGAGATCCGTTATGGCTGCCTCTATCCTGCGGCACAGACATTTTTTCCCGCCCTTAAACTGTTGGAGAAGGTATTAAAGCCAGCTGACAAATACCTGTCTGTGCTGAATATTGAGCGAATTCGACAAAGTAGTGTGGTACTGAACAAAAAGCGCCAAAAGATGAAGCATATAGAAAAAAGAAGCTATTTGAATTGGCTGGAGGGGACTACCACTGATACGCTACCCGAATTTTTTGATGCGTTACACGCGCTCCCTCAATCTGTCAATGAGCAGACACGTGGCGATATCTATCAGTTATATGTTACAAAACACCAAGCATTTAGTAGAACAATCTCAGAAGAGGATATTTCTGTTGCAATGACTATGGAAGCTTTCAGCCACTATTTTAATGAACACTCTGATTATAAGACTCCAGAGAGCAGCCCTGGCTACCAGTACTTTACCAAAACAGTCTATACAGCAATGCCTATAAGGGGCGCGCAGGTATTCGAAATTTTGTCAAATCCCTACGGTTTAACACAGATGGAACGCTGCTTAACATTAGGGATACAAAGACAGAAGGGGCATAACCAGGTACTATTGAAGGCAATTGGGCTGAATACAAAAAAGGATCACTATCAATACCAGGTCATAGCCAATCAGCTAATTTACGCAATGATGACACACCCTGAACACAGGGACGATAATGAGGCAAATCTCGGCGCGGAGCTGGCCTGGTTGCCTTTTATTCAGCACCACTATAGCGCGGCAGCTCTGCTGGCTGCAGAGCTGAACAGGCAGAAAAAATATGCGGCAGTGGCTGCATTCTACCTGCATCTGCATAAAGGTGCAGATGGTGAGATCACTGAAGAGCTTTCAAAGATTCTGGAGCAGGGTAGTCAATACCTGATGAACCACCAGCAACAGTTGCGACAAGCCATGGAAACAATCCACACGGTGCGACAGAGACGTTAAATTCGCCCTGAAACCCGTGCCCGGGACGGAAGGATTTCAGCCTGTCGTTACCGGGATTTTCATACCCGCTTCATAGTGACCAGGAATAAGGCAACCAATTTCAATGGTGTCCGCATCATTAAATGTCCAGATGATCTCACCACTTGCACCGGGTTCCAGCGTAATGGCGTTAGGATCATTGTGCGCCATTGCTGGCATATTGCGCATCATATCACGGTGTTCGAGCAGCGCTTTTTGTGTGTCCAGGGTAAACTCGTGGGGGATCGTCCCTTTGTTCGTGATAGTAAACCGAACCGTCTCTCCCGCTTTTACCTCAAGCTCACTGAGGTTATAGCGCATGGTGTCATGCATGGTGATTGCCACAGTTCTATCCACGGATTCCGCCTCGCCTGGTTTGCCTGCACCATTGCTATGACTGTGGCCACCGTGGTGAGAGCCACCGGCAAAAGCAGACAAACTGATTGATAGTGTTAATGCAACAGCTAAGGAAGACTTTTTCATAGTAACTATCATGTCCGAGTAATGATGAGAATAATTCTGGGGGCTAATAATGCTGGAGGCTGATGATAAAGCTTCCCCCAAGGGGAAGGTCAAGCCTGCTGTCTTGGGGGGGCGGTAAGCCGCTTTATTTTTTACACATTTTCAGGATAAGCACAGATCATGCGGAATAACCCGGTGGATAAGCTGTGCACTGATCCACCCTGCCTTTTCCTTTCAATCCCATAGCCGAATTGATCAAATAATAGTCATCGGGTCGGGGGCACCAGTGACAGGTGACCGTAAACGTCATCAGTGCTATAGTATCCCTCCCTTTTTCTGCCTGGTTATTGACGGATAATTGCGTGATTTCATCGGCTTATAAGCGTTCTCTGGTGATCGGCAGTGTATTGCTGCTACTGGCCTTTTACTTAATGAGTACCCGCACCCAAATCAAACAGTTCTCGGGTAAAGTCATGGGGACAACCTATCATGTCTCCTATGTTGCCACCCCCTTAGGCCAGCCAGTTGATGCCATCTCAAAACTTGTGCATGACAGGTTGCATGATATTGACTTGAGGATGTCAACCTACCGCGAAGACTCTGAGTTGATGAAATTTAATCGCTCCCCTGTGGGACAGCCGGTGAAGCTCTCGAAAGATATTGTTGAGATGTTTGAAGTAAGTCGTCGTATTTCTGAATTATCAGCAGGAGGGTATGACGTGACAGTGGGACCATTGGTTAACCTGTGGGGTTTTGGTCCCTCAACGAATGATCTTAAGAATAAACCGGACTCTGACTCAGCAGCCGACAGCGCGGAGTCTGTTAAAGGGCCAGTGTTTATTCAATGGATGTTAAATAATTACCCCGGTGAAATCCCCACAAAAACAGCGATTGATGCCGCCAAGGCCAAAGTGGGATACCATTATGTCACGGCTGATGTGGAAAACAGTACTCTCGAAAAGAGTAAGCCCGTTTTTATCGATTTAAGCTCCATTGCCAAAGGGTATGGTGTTGACCAGGCTGCGAAGGCGCTGAAAAATGCCGGTATTGACAACTTTATGGTGGAAGTCGGTGGCGAGATTAAAGTCAGTGGTCGTAAGGCTGATGGCAGTGACTGGCGCCTTGCTGTGCGGGGGCCTGATTTAGCCGCAGGCCATCCCGTGGCGATTGTCTCACTGGATAATAAAGGCATGGCCACCTCTGGCGACTATCTGAACTATTTTGAGATTAAGGGCAAACGCTATTCCCATACCATTAATCCAAAAACAGGGTATCCTGAAGCGAACCGGTTGGCCGAGGTTGCGGTGATCAGTGACACTGTTGAAGAAGCGGATGGGCTGGCGACGATGTTTATGGTGCTCGGTGATAAGAAGGGCCTCGAGTTGGCAAACCGTGAAGGCATTGCCGCTTACTTTACCTATCACCATGATGGCGGATTCAAATCAGTGGCCAGTACGGCCTTTAAACCGTATCTGGTAGAATAGGAGCCTGTCGGGCTTAAGACAATTTCGGCCTGAAATCCAGTTTACTAAAAAGCGCGGCCAGAATTTTATGCTCGAAAGCATAAGTCCGACAGGCTCCTGGCGCCGTTAACCTGCTTTTAGGAGGGAGTGATGATTACCTTGATAATCACCTTTTGTGCATTTCTGCTGATTATCTCAGCTATGGCTATTGGGGCAATTGTGGCAAATAAGCCGATTAAAGGCTCCTGCGGGGGCTTAAGCGCATTGGGGTTGAAAGAAGACTGCCTGATCTGTGGTGGCACAGACAGTAAAGCGTCCAGGGCCAGGGACAGCCACAAGCCCACTGATGATCTGTTTTATGATGCCATGGCCGTAAAAAATCATTGACTCATCAATGTTTCCGCGGGGTTTCCGCGGGAGCCTGTCTGTCGGACTTACGGCAATTTCGGCCTGAAATCCAGAAAGAGCGGCCATATTTTCCGATGAATTTGCTTAAATAGGTCAACTATTCGCGCAAATCCATCGAAAAATCTGACTTGCCCTACTGAATTTCATGCTCGAAAGCTTAAGCCCGACAGGCTCCTGGCTGTTAATGGGTATTTCAGGGCAGCCATTTGGGCGGGTCAGGTTATATTTATGCGTCATTGGAATAATAACGAGCTGTAAGAGGAACGACAGCATGGCTGTAAGTGAATATGACCTGATAATATTGGGGTCGGGGCCGGCTGGTGAAGGAGCGGCAATGAATGCCGTTAAGCTGGGCAAGCGTGTCGCTGTGGTGGAACAGTTCGCCTTTGTCGGTGGCAGTTGCACACATCAGGGAACTATCCCATCAAAAGCATTGCGCCACTCTGTCAAGCAAATCATGGACTTTAACACCAACCCTATGTTTCGGGAAATTGGTGAGCCACGCTGGTTCAGTTTTCCAAAAGTGCTTAAGCGTGCGGAAAATGTCATTCAAAAACAGGTGCAGTCGCGCGCTTTGTATTATGCCCGCAATCGTATCGACCTGTTTTTTGGCAAAGGCCGGTTTATTGATGAGCATACCATTGAAGTGCATGAGAATAACGGCAATGCTGAGCAGCTGCATGCCACCAATATTCTGATTGCGACAGGCTCTCGCCCGTTTCACCCTGAGGATGTGGATTTTAACCATCCTCGTGTTTACGACAGTGACACGATTCTCACCTTGTCCCATACGCCGAAACGGATGATTATCTACGGTGCCGGGGTCATTGGTTCTGAGTACGCGTCTATCTTCTCAGGACTCGGGGTGCTGGTTGATCTGGTGGATACCCGTGATCGGCTCCTGTCTTTTCTGGATAAGGAAATCTCCGATGCCATGGGCTATCAGTTACGCAAGATGAACGTTATCGTTCGTCATAATGAAGAGTATCAGACAGTAGAGCCAATGAATGATGGTGTGGTATTACACCTCAAATCGGGCAAAAAGCTAAAGGCCGATTTATTGCTGTGGGCAAATGGCCGTACCGGTAATACTCAGGATATGGGGCTTGAACAGATTGGCCTTAGTGCTAACGGGCGTGGTCAGCTGGAGGTGAATGAGCGCTATCAAACCACGCTTTCCCATATTTACGCTGCTGGTGATGTGATTGGTTGGCCGAGTCTGGCCAGTGCCGCCTATGACCAGGGGCGCTCAGCCGCCAGTGACCTGGCTGGCGACTTACGTCGTCGATTTGTGGATGAAGTCCCCACAGGTATTTATACCATTCCTGAAATCAGCTCCCTTGGCCACACGGAAGAAGAACTGACATCCCAGGCAGTGCCCTATGAAGTGGGTAAAGCCTTTTTCTCGCGCTTGGCCCGGGCACAGATTACCGGAGAAGTTGTCGGTATGCTGAAAATCCTGTTTCACCGGGACACGCTGGAAGTACTGGGCATACACTGCTTTGGCGATCAGGCTTCAGAAATTGTTCATATCGGTCAGGCCGTGATGTCGCAACAAGGGGATGCGAACTCGCTGCGTTACTTCCTCAATACGACGTTTAATTACCCCACCATGGCAGAGGCTTATCGTGTGGCGGCACTGGATGGTTTAAACCGATTGTTTTAATTTACAGGGAACAGGTCGGCTTGCCGGCTTGTTTAACCTTGGATTCTTTTGTCACGAAAACCTGAAATTGCCACGGCAACAATCAAGTCAATGTAATTTGAGTGATTGGATGATGGGTTACAGAGATGACTTTTATATTCCTGACAATATCATTGGGTATAGTGGTAGTGCCGCATTAAACCCGACGGTTTATTTTAAATATCAGTGTTTTTTTGGGCGTATTACTCAATACTATCCTGAACCCGACAATCTTGGCCGTTCCCTTGTTCGCTTCGCCCATGACCATTGCATTGTCAATTATTCCAGAGCAATCACTAACCAAGACATTTTGAAAAGGCTTCATCCTAATACAATTAAGTTTGGTAATATGTTTGAGTTCTACAACGGGGCGGTAACACACTGTAGCAGAAACGCCTTTGTCCCCATAAAAAATCAAAACACAATGCTCAGGTCACACTTGTCCACAGCAATACACGCCTTTCCTACAATAAAAAAATTAGAGGTCAGGAAACTTGTTTTTCTGTACTTTAATTCGCGTAACGATTATGACTATTTTATTTCCAGGGCAGCGTCTGAATTTGGGTATAAAAATCTCGAAGATTTGAAACGTGACGCAGAGAACGCCTGTGAAGGTGAGGATTTGGACGTATGGTTAGCCCGCTATAAGGCTCGAAAAAATAACCCCGAATAGGTTGAATGAAATATTGATTTGAGACGGGGCCAAGTGGCTGAAAACGAGTATTGTGTAAATGCTTTACCAGGAGCCTTTGGAAGGCTTTAAACCGGCGACGTTTTTGATCAAAATAACGCTATCATTGTCGGGTAAAGGAATCTGGACGCTGTGGAGAACTTAACCGATTTAAAGGCCATACTGCACTCAAAGCGAGCCAATATCTACTATCTGGAAAAGTGTCGGGTCATGCAGAAAGATGGCCGGGTTCTTTACCTCACTGAAGCACGTACTGAAAACCAGTACTGGAACATCCCCATTGCCAATACCACCTGTCTGCTACTCGGCACAGGGACATCAATCACCCAGGCAGCCATACGCATGCTGGCCTCGGCGGGTGTTCTGGTGGGTTTCTGCGGTGGCGGTGGCACGCCGCTGCTAATGGCAAACGAGGTTGAGTGGCTGACACCACAGAGTGAGTATCGGCCCACTGAGTACCTTCAGGGCTGGGTGAGTTTCTGGTTTGATGATCAAAAGCGGCTTGAAGCGGCTCGTGAGATGCAAAATAGCCGCATGGCTTTCCTTAAAAATGTCTGGGGTAAAGATCGTGAACTTACACAAGCAGGGTTTGATCTGGAGCATTCAATGCTCGAAAGTGCATTAACAACTTTTGAGCATCAAACGGAGTCCGCCAGAAACACGTCGGAGCTATTGCAAGTAGAAGCACGTCTGACCAAACACCTTTACAAGTTTGCCGCCCGTGCCACCGGTTATGGTGACTTTATCAGGGAACGTGACGGGCAGGACCTGGCTAATGCCTTTCTTAACCATGGCAACTACCTTGCCTACGGCCTGGCCGCCACCACATTATGGGTTTTAGGCATTCCCCATGGTTTTGCCGTGATGCACGGTAAAACCCGACGTGGCGCACTGGTCTTTGATGTTGCGGATCTCATCAAGGATACGCTTATTCTGCCAAGGGCGTTTATCTGCGCCAAAGAAGGAGATACCGAGCAGGCATTTCGACAACAATGCCTTCAGGCATTTGCAGATCACAAAGCCCTTGACTTTATGTTTACTACTGTGAAACACATAGCACTATGCCAATTTGATGAAGACCCGAAAAGGGAGTTGTGAGCGTGTTAGTAACATTTGTTTCACAGTGTGAAAAAAACGCCCTGAAAAAAACACGTCGGATATTGGACGCTTTTGCCGACCGGATTGGCGACAACACCTGGCAAACCATTATTACCCAAGACGGGCTAAACGCCGTTCGCAAACTGTTGCGCAAAACCGCCAGCAAAAGTACCGCAGTCAGCTGCCATTGGCTGCGCTCCCGAACACGGATCGAATTGGTATGGACAGTTGGGCGCCAAAGTGCCTTTGACACACAGGGGCGGGTATCAGTGAATAGCACAAGAAAATCCATTGTCGGCCAACACGAGAGTGATTGGCACTACTTACCATTGATACAGGCGTTAACAGGCGTAGCCGCCTTGCTCCACGACTGGGGCAAGGCAACGCAATTGTTTCAGGATAAATTACACCCTGACAGCCCTCACCGATGCAAAGGTGATCCGGTTCGTCATGAATGGATCTCCTGTCTACTGCTCACAACATTAGTCAATCATGCCACATCCGCAGAAAAACCGGAGGATAGCCAATGGCTCAGGGCGATGATCGACCAGCAATGGGATGAAAACTGGTTCTCAGCCCTGGATGCGAATAGGGTAGACACATCCTATCGGCCTCTTGATCAATTACCGCCTGCCGCCAAGCTTGTCGCCTGGCTAATTATCAGCCATCACCGTTTACCCGAAACAAAAGAAGACCTCAGAGGTGACACAGCCAATACCATCGATGAACTATTGAAGCGTATTCATGTCGATTGGGGTTACAAAAACGAAAAAAACTACCAACAGAGGGTTGCTGACTGCTTTCAGTTTCCCAAAGGGTTTTTAGCGCAATCCAAACGCTGGCAAAGCGCCCTTAAAAAATGGGCCAAAAAACTTGAGGCATGTCTTCCTGCTGTTGATCAGGTGCTGACTGACGGCAGCTACAGAGTACTGCTGCACCATGCGAGATTATGCCTTATGTTGGCAGACCACCTTTATTCGTCTCAGGATGCGGCGCAAAACTGGCCTGACAGTACTGGACTGTTTGCCAATACTGACCCCAAAAACGGCGGCGTACTCAAGCAAAAACTGGATGAGCACCTCGTCGGCGTTGCACAACAGGCGGTACGCAATGTGTATATGCTCCCGGCTTTTGAGAATGAGCCGATTCCCGTAAAAAATATCCCATCACTGAAAAAACGAAGCCCGCGCCCATTCGCCTGGCAGGATAAGGCCGTCTCCAGTATCAGCCAATGGCGTGGACAACAGGAGGACAAAAAGTTTGGTTTTTTTGCCGTGAATATGGCCAGCACTGGCCAGGGAAAGACCTTTGCCAACGCTAAAATTATGCGGGCCTTATCTGAGGATGGTGACAGTTTGCGTTTTATTTTAGCCCTTGGGTTACGAACACTGACTTTGCAAACTGGCGACGAGTATCGCTCTCGCATTGGTCTGAAAAACAATGGTGAGCTGGCCGTATTGATTGGCTCCAGGGCGGTGATGGAACTTCATCAGCAAAGCAAAGACGAAAAAACCGCAAAACAGGCACAACAAGACAGTGGCTCTGAGTCCACCGAATCACTTTTTGATGAGCACATTGATTACGACTGTACGCTGCCAGAAGCAGGGCTGGCAACGGTTCTGAAAAGAAATAAAGACCGGGCTTTTCTCTATGCACCGGTTTTGGTCTGTACCATTGATCACCTGATGGCTGCCACTGAAACCACCCGTGGTGGTCGCTATATTCTTCCTGCTTTACGACTAATGTCATCAGACCTTGTGATTGATGAGGTGGATGATTTTACCGGCAATGATTTAGTGGCTATTGGTCGCCTTATTCATCTGGCAGGCATGTCAGGGCGAAAAGTGATGATTTCATCGGCAACGATTCCCCCTGATTTAGCGGAAGGGTATTTCCGGGCGTACCAGGCAGGATGGCAACTGTTCTGTCAAACCCGCAATGCTGCTCCTCTGATTGGCTGTGCATGGATTGATGAACATACAACCAGGGTTGACAGTATCAATGAGAAGGAAAAAGAAAACGCCTGGCGCAATTATTGTGACCATCATAGTGAGTTTGTGAATAAACGTGTGGCGCATCTTGATAAGGTTCCGGCCAAAAGGCGAGCAAGCATTATTCCCTGTCGCACTGTTGTGAAGACTGATGAGCAGCAGCAAAGCCACCGTGAACGCTATTTTGAGCGCATTGCCACATCAACCCTTGAAATGCACCAGCACCACCATACGGTAGATGGGCAAACTGACTTGCGTGTTTCTTTTGGCGTGGTGCGGGTTGCTAATATTCCTCCGTGTGTTGCCCTGACTCAATACCTGATGGCAAGATCATGGCCAGAAAATACAGCCGTTAAAGTGATGGCCTACCACAGTCAACAGATTTTGTTACTCCGGCATTTACAGGAACAACACCTCGATGAAGTGTTACGGCGTAAGGAGACAGCCGAACAGTTGCCCCAGGCTTTTACCAATCCGGTGATTCGCCATCACCTCGACACCGAGCCTGCCGGTGTTCGTGATGTTGTCTTTATTCTTGTGGCGACGCCCGTTGAGGAAGTGGGCCGCGACCATGACTTCGACTGGGCCATTATAGAGCCATCGTCTTATCGCTCTCTGGTACAGTTGGCTGGGCGTGTGCTGCGCCACCGTAATAAATGCCCATCTACGCCGAATATTGGAATTTTGGAATATAACCTGAAAGGAATTAAGGAGCTTGCCAGCGGGAAACCCGCGTGTGTCTTTATTAGGCCAGGGTATGAAGATGGGGAATTGCGTCTTAAACATCACGCCATGGGGAAACTGGTTGATGTGAAGGCCATTGAAGAAAAACTCGATGCAGTGCCCCGTATTCAAAAACCGCCTCGTGATCACTTTAAACAAAGTGAGCAACTCGCTCATCTGGAGCACGCTGCCACCAAGCGACTGTTAACTATGGCCGCTGATCAGCGTTCCGGGCCGGGAAGATTGAATGGCTACCTGTGGGAGCACTGGTTTCTGACAGCTATGGTGCAACGGCGAACACCGTTTAGGAGCGGAAATTATGGTGAGACTATTTACTGTCTTTATGATTATAAGACAGAAAACACCCGTTTCCATCGACGAGAACCTGATGAATTTATTACCTGTGAAGACGTTTTTAATATTGAAACACTAGTCTGCTCTGACCATCGCGCCCTTTGGCTCAACCGCGATTATCAGCAAGCCCTTCATCAACTGGCAGAAGATATGCCGGCATCACCCCGTTCGATCTCTGAGCGGTTTGGCGAACTCAATTTCAACCATGATAATGATCAAACCTGTTATGTCTACTGTGACCAGTGGGGGTTAGTGAAAAAAGAGTAAAACGCCAGTCATGGAACCTGCTGACTGGCAAGTGCTGCTTTTTCAGCAGTGGAAGCGTACAAATAAGAATTTTTTCTAAGCTGCCTGTGCGGCAGTGAACCCTTAGCCCTCTGTAGAGCTTCTTTCTCAATATTTCTAAGCTGCCTGTGCGGCAGTGAACCACATGAATCAAGACAAAGACCTCTACGAAGATTTCTAAGCTGCCTGTGCGGCAGTGAACACAAGACATCTGGGAGCAGATTAAGGGGTTAGATTTCTAAGCTGCCTGTGCGGCAGTGAACCCCCCCCCTCGTATGGAACCCTTACCTTACAATTTCTAAGCTGCCTGTGCGGCAGTGAACCATTAGTAAGCCCTCGGCGGTGAGGCGTGGCGTTTCTAAGCTGCCTGTGCGGCAGTGAACTGAGGGTAAACCTATCGGAAGGCAAGGGATATTTTCTAAGCTGCCTGTGCGGCAGTGAACGCTCCTCTGTCCAATCGACACGCTCAGAAAAATTTCTAAGCTGCCTGTGCGGCAGTGAACCGAATCATGGGGAGCTTATGATTCGTCAAGGCTTTCTAAGCTGCCTGTGCGGCAGTGAACTATATTACGACTATGTGATGGATGCTCGTGCTTTTCTAAGCTGCCTGTGCGGCAGTGAACCTTGTAAATCATGAGTAGACTTTTCTTCAAGCTTTCTAAGCTGCCTGTGCGGCAGTGAACATGAAATAGCAAGTGGCTATGGATTAACATGTATTTCTAAGCTGCCTGTGCGGCAGTGAACTTGGAAGAAAACAATATAAAAGAAGCTACAAATTTCTAAGCTGCCTGTGCGGCAGTGAACAATAAGGAAAAGCTATGAATGAAGCCACTACATTTCTAAGCTGCCTGTGCGGCAGTGAACGCACGCACGCAGAGTAAGCACAGAGAACTGGTTTTCTAAGCTGCCTGTGCGGCAGTGAACCCAAAACAACCTCACTAATTCCTGTGCCATCTTTTCTAAGCTGCCTGTGCGGCAGTGAACTACATTCGCCATTTTGTTGATTAACATTTTCGTTTCTAAGCTGCCTGTGCGGCAGTGAACTTTCTGGAACCGGAGAAGATAATCAACCAAAATTTCTAAGCTGCCTGTGCGGCAGTGAACCCCCTGTCAATTGATTCAATCATAATTAATTTTTTCTAAGCTGCCTGTGCGGCAGTGAACAGGAATTGTTACTATGACTTTTGAGCTTATGATTTCTAAGCTGCCTGTGCGGCAGTGAACGCGTATCCATGATAACCCTCTCCAACCTTGGTTTTCTAAGCTGCCTGTGCGGCAGTGAACTTAGAGTATTTCCAGTTCACACTGTCTACTGTTTTCTAAGCTGCCTGTGCGGCAGTGAACGGTTCTTGCGTGGCTTGCTATTGAGTACGAAATTTCTAAGCTGCCTGTGCGGCAGTGAACAAAAAACTGATGTGGATATCTATAACCATGTTTTTCTAAGCTGCCTGTGCGGCAGTGAACGGTTTGTCTGGTTTTTTGTAAAATCTCTGTCTTTTCTAAGCTGCCTGTGCGGCAGTGAACCGCTGAAAACTTTCTTAACGGAGTATGCGATGTTTTCTAAGCTGCCTGTGCGGCAGTGAACTAATCATGCAATTAACAGCAAACCCGGGATACTTTCTAAGCTGCCTGTGCGGCAGTGAACCAATATTACAATTATTGTGATTTTGGTTGTTTTTTCTAAGCTGCCTGTGCGGCAGTGAACGAAAAACTCCAGGGGGAAAAAGAGAAGCTAGATTTCTAAGCTGCCTGTGCGGCAGTGAACCTCATAATCCCTAATATTTATTCGATTAATGCTTTCTAAGCTGCCTGTGCGGCAGTGAACACAGGATTAAACAAGATAAAGCCAACACAGAATTTCTAAGCTGCCTGTGCGGCAGTGAACGAGCACAGCCGGGTTCGACGGGTACACTCGCATTTTCTAAGCTGCCTGTGCGGCAGTGAACGCTGGTATCAGTATAAAATATTCGGATGATTATTTCTAAGCTGCCTGTGCGGCAGTGAACTTTATAGTGCCTTCCTGATAATATACAGTGACTTTCTAAGCTGCCTGTGCGGCAGTGAACTTAGGGTCCCGGCAGTGGTGCGTCCCAGAATCATTTCTAAGCTGCCTGTGCGGCAGTGAACCCTGGGTGGTTGTGTGTGCGGTTCTGGCAACGTTTCTAAGCTGCCTGTGCGGCAGTGAACGTGTTAGAGCGTCCCGCGCCTTTGTTGCCAGCTTTCTAAGCTGCCTGTGCGGCAGTGAACGAATACTATAACCTTCTGTATAACCAACAGATTTTCTAAGCTGCCTGTGCGGCAGTGAACACGCCCAAAAAGTAGAACGCATCAAAAGATTTTTTCTAAGCTGCCTGTGCGGCAGTGAACTCATAAAAAGACTATACATATAATCAAAAATATTTCTAAGCTGCCTGTGCGGCAGTGAACATGTTCCACATACACGGAAGGCCGCTATTACTTTTCTAAGCTGCCTGTGCGGCAGTGAACAATGTGTTGTTGTAAAGTCGTCAGCTCAAATTTTTCTAAGCTGCCTGTGCGGCAGTGAACTTCTGAGTGCGCTGTAGAAGCTGCTGATAAGTTTTCTAAGCTGCCTGTGCGGCAGTGAACACTTAGCAATAACACCAGCGATAAACTCTGCATTTCTAAGCTGCCTGTGCGGCAGTGAACTGCGGTTAGTCGTGCTGAAAGGCCGACAACAATTTCTAAGCTGCCTGTGCGGCAGTGAACTGCGGTTAGTCGTGCTGAAAGGCCGACAACAATTTCTAAGCTGCCTGTGCGGCAGTGAACTTGGGTTTAGATAGTCCCTCATTGTTCTTTCATTTCTAAGCTGCCTGTGCGGCAGTGAACGAGCAAAGAATTGCAGATATTATTTCGAGTGCTTTCTAAGCTGCCTGTGCGGCAGTGAACTGTAATGCCTCCATATCTTCAACAGTCTTATATTTCTAAGCTGCCTGTGCGGCAGTGAACAATGTAATCTACCATTTTTTGCCCCCCATTCATTTCTAAGCTGCCTGTGCGGCAGTGAACCCGTAGCAGCGCGGCAAGATGGTCAATCATCATTTCTAAGCTGCCTGTGCGGCAGTGAACGACGCTTAATCTTAGAAACAATATTCTTACTATTTCTAAGCTGCCTGTGCGGCAGTGAACTAGAGATTTTTAGCAAAAAAACGAGCTGCACCAATCACTTCAGCCTGAAAAGGTAAAAATACCCTTTTTTTAGGCTAGATTGCAACCCGTTGATTTTAAACATATTTTTAAAGAGCTAAAATTTTTGGGTTAAAAACAGGGTAGTGCCCTATTGTCACCCTTTCTGGTCAGACCGTACGAAGTAAAAGTACTCGTTTCATCAGTATATGCCGTTCGCTCTTGAGTAATAAACAGTCGAAATCGCTTGCCAGAACTTGAGCTGTTGACCCAGATATACGGTGCTTTAGTGCACTCCGGCTGGAAATGACTGCGTTGTTTCATGGCCTCATCAACACTGATGCCCTCTCTGCTGGCAGCTCTGTGAGCCAACCTTTGAATGCTGGATCTGGACTTAGGCTGCAATCGGCTGAAACGAACCCAGGACGTCACGTTATCGGGGACAGCCCGAATAGTGGTTATGTGCACGTAATCTGAAAACCCATTGAGCCGGTGTTTCAAATCCAGTTGTAACAGGGCTTTTTTATCCCCGAAAATTCGCAGCTTTCGGCCCACCGTTCGGCGAGTGTCACTGTATTGCGGAAATGCAATGGCAAAAGGTGAGTGACCTTCTGGTTTTTTATGGGCTACCAGCGCCAGATGAAGCTGGCTAAAGGTTTTTTCCAGGAGAAAATGTTGTTCAATATCATCACCGGGTAACAATGTTATATCAATATAGGCTTGCATGATTCACCTATTTATCACTTTGTCCGAACACGCCACCACGGACAAGTACGGCCATCACATAATGCTCGTCATTGCTTGTTGGCAGCGTTTTGCCATTCGCCCAGTCGTCGAAGAAGGTATAAAAATCCTGATTCTCTTTCGGTGTGCGAAATGCCCTGCCGAGGTTGGTAACAGCACCATAAGGTTCCACAGCAATGGGGCCTGCGCTGTGTTCCGGGTCGTTAAAAGCAGGGTACCAGGTATCGATTGTTCGTATGGCATTACCCAGTTTTTGGGAATGCATTGCTGCTTTGCGATTTTCTCCGTAACTGTAGAGCACCTTGCTTTTTTTACCTTTGCCCTTATCCATCACCAGCTCTTCACTGGGATAAACCTCCTGGGCCAGTCCAACTTTGGCATAGCAGGCAATATCCAGAAGGAGATAGCCGTCCTCACTGGCAAGCGTCTCAGCTATTGTGGTAGCCAGCGCATCAACCTGGTCATTCTGGTTATCGAAGTGACGCAGGTTGAAATCATGGGCATTAAATGTCCAGCTTTGTTTATGGGCTTCGTTAAGCACACGAACAACCACTTCAATGCTTTCTGCGCCCACACGGTTACGCCAAAGTGCGCGGGCATTGGCGATATTCAGTGCATAACGTTTGGCCAGTTCACGGAACCCTTCGCGCTCACTGTAATTACGTGCCACTTTGGCATAGGACTGTTGAAACATTGCGTTATTGCACGCTGAAGGTTTGTGAACACCGCCTAAAACTTTCAGGGTGAAATGCAGTTTCAGTGTATCCTGGTCAACACTGAGAGCACAGGTATCAACCGTCTGAAGATTGGGTTTTTCTACTTCCGCGTTTAATTTGGCCGGATCATTTTTAACAGCAGGTTTCAGTCGGTTGGAAATAGTCCCCCGTACAGACTTTTCCTGGAGTGTCAGGGGGGTTACCTGAGCACGATCATGCCACTGGGTGCCATACAGGTAGCCATCGGAGAGAACCAGCTTTTTCTCGAAGGCAAGCACAGATGCAGTGTGATTTTTTTGAGCCATTGTCTTATTCCTTAATAATAAACAGTGTCGTTTTCAGTGTCTTGATGGTTGTTTACGCAGAGATAGAGGTTATTCAACTCATCGTAGTGGTATCGCCACAGAAGCTCATCCAGGCTATTTAACCGGTAAGGCATAATAAATTGGCCGAGAGTGACCACGCTTTCAGCAAAACGGTGCAGCGCCTGGGGGTCTCTCTGGTTTAAGGCGTTACCAGGGGGTGAAATTCCCTGAAAACCCGTGGCCAAAGGCACAAGCCATCCTGTCGGTGTGGGGAAATCATCTTCGGTTACTGGCGGCGTTTTCTTTTGTCTGCTCCAGGTTACAGAACCATCGTCATCTAAGGTGCAGTGGTTGTACACGGACAGGTAATCCACCAGGGCGTCCAGTGCATCCTGTCCTTGTGCCATGGCCTCTTGCATCAGTTCGCGACGTTCGATAATGGCATAGCCTGGCATCAGTCGCCTGTTAAGCGCACGAATATCTTGTTGATTACCTTCTTCGTAGACCATTATCTCTGGGGGATTAAACTGTAAAATATCACCACCGGCCATCTTCATAGAAGCATTCAGGTGGTGAGAAACCCGCTTGCACAACGCGTCACTATCATCGGAATCGTGATCTGAAAGTTGCACAACAAGGGAAACATCCAGATGGCAGCGGGCTTCTTCTATAAACGAGGCGCGTACGGCATTAGAGGGATTGCCTTTTTCACTTTTGGGTACCAGAGGGTTACCTGTACCGACAATGGAAGCGACAAAATCACCAGGGCCACGGTAGGTGTTCAGGTTCATTTCATGGCAGACGACGCCCGTTGCCTCACAGTGTACAGCCCTGCCATCGGCCTGTAGTTTACGCTGCAATGCGTGTGTGGCACCCAGCCAGGCTGTCATTGCTGGAAACCCGATGGTATAAGGGCTGGATAACGCATTGGCATTATGTACCCTGATATGAGGCAGCAATAATAAGGTGCTGATATGCCCGCTCATAACAAAACCTCCCTGTGTGTGTGCACCTGACTTGTTATATGCTGCTTTTCATCATCACCAAGTTTGATGCTCTTTTTGCCAAGAACCCGTTCATACCCTTTAAAAATAAAATGGCTAATGGCTTTTACGATGTCATCAAGCCATGAACCCGATTCATCACGCTCTGAAATCCTGCTGCCCAGCAGCCAGATTTGTTCAGAGGCTGAAATGGCATGGTATTTGGGGTTGAAATACTCATCAGAAACAGCCCGGATTTGCCACATGCGTTGAACAATGGTATCGAGTATCGCTGCATAAAAAGCGTCACGAGCCGCACGTGTCTGCCGATTATTTTTGCCGTTCACATAGACACGGTGCAACCTTTGAAAATTATCCTTGCATTCCCAGGGAGTGATTGACTGTTGAAAGAAACTCTGCCTGGGAAACGGAATGTCACGTTTGCTCAGACGCGGTGGCGCACACAGTAGCAGATGGGCCTTGCCACCATTTTGATTATTTAACACACTGATGTTCTGGGGCTTGGTACCACCGTACCCCACGGTCGTCAGGTTATAGATTTCCTGAAAACCGTGTTCAGAAAGTGTGTTATCGCGTCGTTTGTCCCTGGCGAGTTTGACGTCATCGTTAAAACGCAGGTGGTCGAGCCTTCTGCGCATTTCAAACAGCACGCCCGAGGGTGTCAAAATGGATAACAGGTGGTAGTCATTGTCCACCGGAAAGAAAACCTGCTTGATCTTAGCGCTGGTGACGACCGCTTTGGTGTCCGGTTTCAGTATGGCCATAAAGCCATCCTTAAGTTCGTCATAACTGGCTGAGTTGATGGTCAGTAGCGCTTTAGCGATGGCAGAGTCTTCCTGAATATGGGTGAGTAGCGTCCGGTTATCTTCCATATTCAAGGTGAGAAATTTATAGACATCGAGGGCAGCGGCATTACCGAGCGCATCCTGCTGAGCATCGACGTTACCGCTTTTCAGAAAGCCATCTTCCTGCCATTGTGCGTTGGCAACAATAGGCGTCGACTCACCATTTTTATTTTTTTTAGCGCCAGGATGACTGAACGTACAAGGATGGGTTGTTATGGCTAGCTGCTTTGCTCGTCGCGCCGCATCTGGCAACCAAACCTCGTAAGAAAAGCGCTCGTTGCATTCCTGGCGCACTTCACGCTGGCGCACGTCATCCATGTTCGCTTTCAGGTTCTTTTTCAGCCATGCCTCTTTTCTTTCATCAAAGAAGCGAGAAATCGCAGTATCTGGCATTTTTCTGTGCCTCTCGTTACGTTATATGGGTGACATTGTAGATAGTATTTTGAAATAATCAATCCTAATTATAATTAATACATAGCTAAAGCTGGAGGGGGATCGTAATGAAAAGATGACTGGCAGTCCAACGAAAAAATGCCTAGGATAGGCGTACTGCCGAATAGGTAGCTTAGAAAGAATTCTTATTTATACATCTTCCACTGCTGAACAAGCAGCTCTTACCGGTCAGCGGGTTCCAGCAATGGAACCTATTCTTTTTTTAGCAACCCTCACTGACTAACCTCGTTTCCATGCTCTTGTTAGAGCGCCTACCTTCTTCACCATAAGCCACATACCTCTGGCAACCCCTTTTGCCCCTGGATGATCGGGAGTACTGGAATAACGCCAGTATTCGGCCTTATCAACGTACCATGCCGGTATTCTGGTGGCGTATGCGTTACCATGCGGTGAGGGGGAACGAGACATAGCATGATAGAGAGCTTATTGCCGCACAACTCTCTGGAAACCAACAGCGCCCTGTACGACGGCCATGGAAGCCTGGCGCTTTATTTTGTCTTTTGATTGGCGCGAGCGTATAATCGCAAGGGTTTTATCTCCCCTTCCAACTGTCCCCTGGTGACTGCCAATGCTGAGAGTTGCTCAAGATGCCCTGACTTTTGATGATGTCCTCCTCCTGCCGGGTTATTCTGAAGTGCTGCCCAAAGATGTGTCGCTGAAAACACGGCTGACGCGCGGCATAGAACTGAACCTGCCCCTGGTTTCTTCCGCCATGGACACGGTAACCGAGTCCCGTTTGGCGATTGCCATGGCCCAGGAAGGCGGCATTGGTATCATCCACAAAAACATGACGGCAGAACAACAGGCGGCACACGTACGGGCAGTCAAGAAATATGAAAACGGCGTGGTGAAAGACCCCATTACCATTGACGCGTCAGCGTCTGTGCAAGATTTGCTGGCCTTAACCACTCATCACCGCATCTCCGGTGTGCCGGTGCTCTCAGGTAAAGATCTGGTGGGCATTGTCACCAGCCGGGATATGCGCTTTGTCGTTGATCTTAAACGTAAAGTTTCTGAGATCATGACACCGCGCGAGCGGCTGGTCACGGTTCGTGAAGGCACCAGGCAAGATGATGTCCGTGCGCTGCTACACCAGCATCGGATAGAAAAAGTGCTGGTGGTGGATGAGGCATTTAATCTCGCTGGCATGATGACCGTCAAGGACATCAAAAAAGCCCAGGACTACCCCAATGCCTGCAAAGATGACCAGGGGCAGTTGCGTGTTGGCGCAGCGGTAGGTACAGGCCCGGAAACCCCTGAGCGTGTGGCGGCACTGGTGGATGCTGGCGTTGATGTCATTATTGTTGATACGGCCCATGGGCACTCCGTGGGTGTTATTGACCGGGTTCGTTGGGTGAAAGAAAACTACCCCTCTGTTCAGGTCATCGGCGGTAATATTGCCACAGGCGCGGCGGCTAAAGCATTGGTTGAAGCAGGCGCCGATGGTGTGAAGGTGGGTATTGGTCCGGGTTCTATTTGTACGACGCGCATCGTGACTGGCATTGGTGTGCCCCAGATTACCGCGGTAGCCAATGTTGTTACGGCTTTAAGCGATACAGACGTGCCTGTTGTCGCTGATGGCGGTATCCGCTATTCTGGCGATATCGCCAAAGCCGTGGTTGCCGGCGCGAACACGGTGATGCTCGGCAGCATGCTGGCAGGTACCGAAGAGGCTCCGGGTGAGGTAGAGCTGTTTCAGGGAAGAAGCTACAAAGCCTATCGTGGCATGGGTTCATTAGGTGCCATGGGACAGTCCACTGGCTCCAGTGACCGTTATTTCCAAAGCGCGGAAGAAGGCACAGAAAAGCTGGTGCCTGAAGGTATCGAAGGTCGCGTGCCTTATAAAGGGTCGCTGACAGCCATTATTCACCAGATGGTTGGGGGCCTGCGGGCAGCGATGGGCTATACCGGCTCCAAAGACATGGATACCATGCGCACCGTGCCTGAGTTTGTTCGCGTCACCAGTGCCGGTATGAGGGAGTCCCATGTACACGATGTCACTATTACTAAAGAAGCGCCCAATTACCGCGTCGGCTAATTCCCTTTTTCTCGCGTTTTCTTTCAGACCGGGTACAAACGTTCCCGGTCTTTGTTTACTTACTATTGGTAGTCAACATGTCCTTGGATATCCATGCTGATCGCGTTTTGATTCTTGATTTTGGTTCCCAGTATACCCAGCTCATTGCGCGGCGTATTCGCGAAATCGGGGTGTACTGTGAACTGCATCCTTATGATATGGATGAAAAGCGTCTGCGTCAGTTTAACCCTAAAGCGGTTATTCTCTCAGGTGGGCCTGAGTCAGTAGGTAAGGGAAACAGCCCCCGTGCGCCCCAGGCTGTGTTTGATCTGGGAGTCCCCGTACTGGGCATTTGCTATGGCATGCAAACCATGGCAAGGCAAATGGGTGGCACTGTTTCTTCTTCTGACCTGCGTGAATTTGGTTATGCCCAGTTATTGCTGGCGGGTCGCTCACGGTTGTTTGAGGGTATTGAAGACCATATCAATGATGAGGGTCAGTTAAGCCTGGATATCTGGATGAGCCATGGCGATAAGGTCACTCAACTGCCAGAGGGGTTTGTCGTGACGGCCTCAACCAGCTCTTGCCCTATCGCAGCCATGGCCTGTGAAGAAAAGCAATACTATGGCGTGCAGTTCCACCCGGAAGTGACACACACCAAACAGGGGCTGCGGCTGCTTGAGCGCTTTATCGTGGATATTGCCGGCTGTGAATGCCTTTGGACACCGGGAAAAATCATTGAAGATGCTATTACTCGTGTTCGTGAGCAAGTGGGTGACAAGCAGGTACTGCTGGGGTTGTCCGGTGGGGTCGACTCCAGTGTGGTGGCTGCCTTGCTGAACAAAGCCATTGGTGATCAACTGGTGTGTGTTTTTGTCGATAATGGTTTGCTGCGTCTTAATGAAGGCAATCAGGTCATGGCCATGTTCGCGGAAAACATGGGTATTCGAGTGATTCGTGCCGATGCGGAAGACTTGTTTCTGAGCAAGCTTGAAGGTGTCAGCGACCCGGAAGCAAAACGCAAAGTGATTGGTAATACGTTTATTGACGTCTTTGATGAACAGGCCACCAGACTGGAGGGTATTGAGTTTCTGGCACAAGGCACCATTTATCCCGATGTTATTGAGTCAGCAGGCTCAGAATCTGGTAAGGCGCATGTTATTAAGTCGCACCATAATGTGGGTGGCTTGCCAGAAGACATGAAAATGTCACTGGTGGAGCCATTGCGTGAACTGTTTAAAGATGAGGTGCGCAAGATTGGCCTTGAATTGGGGCTTCCTTACGATATGGTCTACCGCCATCCTTTTCCCGGGCCGGGGTTGGGAGTGCGTATTCTCGGTGAAGTGAAAAAATCCTACGCAACTATTTTACGTCAGGCCGATGCCATCTTTATTGAGGAACTGCATAAAGCACAATGGTATCACAAAGTCAGCCAGGCATTTACTGTCTTCCTTCCGGTGAAATCCGTTGGGGTAGTAGGCGACGGTCGTCGTTATGAATATGTCATTGCTATTCGTGCCGTTGAAACCATCGATTTTATGACAGCGCGCTGGGCGCATTTGCCTTATGAGTTGCTCGAAACGGTGTCTAACCGCATCATTAATGAGATTGAACAGGTATCCCGGGTAACGTACGACGTATCCAGCAAGCCGCCGGCAACCATTGAGTGGGAATAATCCCTTGATATAAACGGGGTAAGGTCAGGGCTATTAATTATTTATATATAAATTGTCGTATAAAAAGCTCCCCCTGGCCATTGTCAAAAAGAAGTGACGTCGCCTGCGATGACGCAGGTTTTATCCCCCATAAATCGGGTTCATGAACTGGACGAGATCAATGTTCTGGTTCATGACCAAATATTCAGTAATATTTGCAAGCGTCTAATAATTTATATTCACCAAAAGGATTGATCTTGTCACCATAAGGGGACCTGTCACCATGCTGTTTAGAAATAAACCCGACCTGACCGAAAACGACGTCACCAGCAAGGGGCTGTATTTGCGTCGCCGGGAGTTTATTCGCCTGGGTGCTGGCGTTTTGGGGGCAATGACCCTTGGTGGTCTGGCCTGTGGCCCGGCCATGGCTGCGCGCTCGTTAAAAATTGTTAAGAAAACCAACCTGACCCCTGACGAAAAGCTGACCAACTATGATGCGGTAGTGGGTTACAACAACTTTTATGAGTTCGGAACCGGCAAGACTGACCCGGCAGAAAATGCGAAAGGCTTTGTCACTGATCCCTGGTCCGTCAAGATTGACGGCGAAGTAGAAAAGCCGGGTATTTATGCCCTGGAGGATCTGATCGACTTTAACCAGTTGGAGCAGCGCATCTACCGTCTCCGTTGTGTGGAAGCCTGGTCAATGGTCATCCCCTGGATTGGTGTGCCACTGGCTTGTGTCATGAAGAAGGTTGCCCCCCTGTCCAAGGCGAAATATGTTGCCTTTGAAACCCTCCTTGATCCCAAACAGATGCCGGGGCAGCACCGATCTGTATTGAACTGGCCTTATCGTGAAGGTTTGCGTATGGACGAGGCCGCCCATGACCTGACGTTCCTGGCTGTTGGTTTGTTTGATGACATTTTGCCCAATCAGAACGGAGCGCCAGTCCGTTTGGTCGTGCCCTGGAAGTATGGCTTTAAGTCCATCAAGTCCATCGTGCGCATCAGTTTTACTGAACAACAGCCGCCCACTAGCTGGAATATGCTTGCCCCGCGGGAATACGGTTTTTATGCCAATGTAAACCCGGCGGTTTCTCACCCCCGCTGGTCCCAGGCGACCGAACGCCGTATCGGCAACTTCTTCCGGCAGGACACCCTGCCATTTAATGGCTATGCCGAGCAGGTAGCCGGTCTTTATAGCGGCATGGACTTGAGGAAAAATTACTAAGATGCAAACCATGCAACGCTTTTCGCGCGGTAAAGCCCTATGGTGGCTGGTTTTTTCAGGCGGTTTACTGCCCTTGCTGTTTTTGATCGTGCAGGCTTTGTTCGGCACGTTGGGTTTTAACCCGGTGGAGACTATTAACCGCTTCACCGGGGACTGGGCTTTTCGCTTCTTGCTGATTGCCCTGGCGGTGACGCCCCTGCGGGTGCAACTGAAGTGGACCTGGTTGGGTCGGTTTCGGCGAATGCTGGGACTCTATGCCTTCTTTTATATGCTTCTTCACCTGGCCAGTTTCATCGTGTTAGACCACTTCTTTGATGTGGGAGCGCTCTGGCAAGAAATTTTGCAACGCCCTTTTATCACCGTGGGGGCAGTTGCTATCTTGTTAACGATTCCTCTGGCTGTAACCTCCCTCAGGAGTGTTCAGCGCAAAATGAAAGCCGCAAACTGGAAGCGGCTTCATAAAACGGTCTATTTAATTAATGCTCTGGCTCTGTCGCACTTCTTTATGATGGTTAAGGCCGACTATCTGAAGCCTCAAATTTATACGGTGATTCTGGTGGTTTTGCTTGGGGTTCGGATCATGAAAGGCCGCTTACCAGCCCTTCATCACCTGTGGCGTTAATACCAGTGGCCTGTTCTGACGTACGACTTATTCTCTGTATTCCGTTTTCATAACCGCCCCCTGTTCCCAACGACAGTTTCTGGAGAACTGCTTGCTTAAAAAATCTGCCTGGTCTGCTAGTATCCGTCGGCTATTGACCAGTGCCAGATATTCAGCCACATTGGGTCTATAGGGAAGTGCAATGAGGGACATCCCTGTGTCTTCCAGCAAATGATTATCCTTGTGCTGATTACAGCGCCGACAGGCCGCGACGACATTTTCCCACACGTCTTTCCCTCCCCTGGAACTGGGCACAATATGATCCCGTGTTAACTGGGACCTGTGAAGATGCTTTCCGCAATACATACACCGAAAACCATCCCGCTCGAAAAGTGCTGGATTACTGAGCGTAGGATTATTTCGGCGGTGGATCAGTTTTTTTCCACCACAGGCAATAATGCTGGGTAGTTCGATAATGGTGCGCCCACCGGTGATACGATTAAAGCCTCCATGGATTCTATAAATAATATCACCCAGGCTCCAGCACACCAGATTCCGTGAGTAGAGACATACTGCATCCTGCCACGTTAACCAGTCAATCGGCTGCCCTGCCTTGTTCAGTCGGAGGATATGCATTGGCATGATTCCCGTTTTCCATAACGATGACTGCCGATTTGCCAGGTCGGCACTGTTGCTCTCGCCCTTTTAGTATTACCTTAATTTGCCGGGAGATGGAACCGGATGTTGCTTGAGCGGGTCCCATACACTTAATCAGGCTTAGTCGACGTGATGGCATAACGATTATATCAAACAGGTCAGGTGAGATGTTTTACCAACCGTCTTTTCTAACTCCCGTAAGAGCTGACAAACCGGACGGCAGAGAGTAGAAGAGTAGAAAAGAGTAAAACAACGAGAAAGCCCGCTATTGTCAGGCGTTGCAACGCACCACTGGCATTGAGCTTGTCAGCGTAAAGCGTCGTTAGAAGAGTCGATTGGTATCAGACACAGACTGTTAAGATGGCTTCTCAGGGGGTGAGAAGCGCAGGTACCCTTCTGAACTATCCGTTGTTGTTACCATTACTGTTTTTGCCTTTAACACTTCTTACCGGGTTTACAGCATCAATATCGTATGACTGGTGAATGCGATAAGTGATGGCACAGCTATTATTAGGCAAATCCTTGAGCAAGGCGTTCACTCCCCCTTGATTTTGCGTCCAGGTAAAATCAGCGGCTTGCCTGACAACCTGCCACTCGCTATTGGCGGCTTGAAAAGCTTCACACTTCGAGGGGAAAGTTGTACCTACCAGACTATAGCTCAGACAGCGTCGTCCAAATTTAATCAATGTCGTATTTTTCCAGACACTGTCTTTCTCTTTACCCCAGGTAGCCATAATACTAAAACTGCGGTTATTGAAATAGCCGGTGGAGGCAACGCCATTGGCATGTTCTGTCAGGCCGCTAAACTCCTTCTTAATAGCATTGTCACAGCTATTAAAGCCGGCTTTATGGGCCATGCTGATCAGATCGGTGCCATAAGCTGTTGGGGCAAACAATAAAAAAGCCAGAGCAATGGTCGCGTGTTTCATAATTGCACCCCTTGCAAGTCATCTAAAAAATGGGCTTACCTTGTCAGGTTAACGGCAGTAGGGAAAAGGGGTTTAATAGTTTATCTCTATCATGCTGATTTTATTTATTGTTTTTGTCGTTTACGGCAATTCAATTATGATAGGCGTGTATTCACACAGTGGAATGAAAAAAATGGAACGGTTTACAGTTTTCGGGCGTCCGGGTTGTGGTTTTTGTGTACGAGCAAAGGAAGTGTTAGAAAAAAAATCACTGAACTACCGTTATGTGGACATCCACGCTGAAGGAATTTCCAAGGAAGACCTTGAAAAAACAATCGGCAAGCCAGTGGAAACAGTGCCTCAAGTGTTTCATGGCAAACGCTATATTGGCGGCTTTCAGGAGCTGGATGCTTACCTGAAAACCCTGACTGTGAAAGCGTGCTAGGAGCCTGACCGAGAATAGCGCCCGTAGCGAGGATTACGAGAAATTGAGGATAAAAACTTCTGCTTCTGAGGATAATAGTGGGGCTATTTGACGAAGAAGCAGGAATTTTTAGACCCATTTATCGCAACCGCAGTAGGGTAGTCTATTCTCGGACAGGCTCCTAGGAGCCTGTCGGACTTATGTTTTCGAGCATAAAATTCAGTAGGGCGAGTCAGAATTAGAGTTTAATGGCAGAGTCGCCTGGCGTTCAGGCAGACTCAAAACAGCTTGTTCGGGTGATGTGTGGGTGGATGGTTGCTGTTGAGCGATAGCCTGTTTCATCAGGCCAGCGTTGGGTCTGTGTAACGGTAAATTCGCGAGTGAGGGTGATCGCTGATCTTCTCCAGTCGCGCGTCACTGCGCTGGAGCCTTTCCTGCCTGGCCTGTGGATCAAAGGGGCGAATAGGGTTAAATTCCGGCAATGGCTTACCAGGGGCCAGCTGAATAAATAACGGCAATGGCGTATTAATTTGGCCGGGATACTGTTGTTTTACCTCGGGGTCTTGTTGACGAATGTCGTTGATATTTTTTGACCAGGTGAGATTTGCCCGAAGATGGGGAGCCAGTATCCGCCTGATAATCACAATTTCATCGGCAGGCATTTGTTCCAGTATCCGAATATCTGCGCCTATGGCATCTGAGGCCAGGTATTTTTTCTGCAAATGGTCTATGGCTTCGCAGGCAGTCAGCCTGACAGTACCACTGTGGCTTGCCGCCCAGCTGAAGCCAACCCGTTTAGGCGCTTTCGCAAACAGTTTTAACTGACGATAGCTTTGCACAAAGTGTATGTGCTGAATTTTTAATCCACCTAACAGACTTTCCCGTAAGTCATCAGACGTTTGTTCAATGGCTTCAATACTGTCGCCAAAGAGTTTTCGGTAATCACCCATGGCTTGCTTAAAGCGCAAGCGTGCTGTATTGAGCGCGTGACCAAGGGTAAGGGTTTCAGGTGATACACCAACAAGCCCAGGCAGACGTGCCGTTTCCTGCTTACTTTGGTTGGACAGATAGGTCAGGCAGGTACTGACCTCAGCCGCTTTTATACGATCACCGGGTGCATCTTCAGGGGTGGATTGACCTTCTTTCATCACCCAGGCAGGCAGATGACCATCGTCAATAACCGCTTTTTTAAACGTCTGGTTAGTGTTAACCAACTGAATCAGGGTGTCGCGAACGGCAATTTTTGCTGCGGTTTCTTTACTCATAACTGCTCCATCAGGGTGCCAGCCGATCTATTTGCCAATCAACCGCCGAATCCGAACTTCGGCTATAGAGGAAGCGATCATGTAGTCGATTAGGGCGTCCCTGCCAGAACTCAATACTCTGAGGAACAACGCGATATCCCCCCCAAAAAGACGGCAGTGGCACTTTACCATCGCTGAATTTACGTTTTATTTCGTCCAATTTCATTGCCAGCAGCTTTCTGCTGGTGATAACAGAACTTTGTTCAGAAACCCAGGCACCGAGCTGGCTGCCATGGGGACGGCCGCTAAAGTAATGAAGGGATTCTCTCTTGCTGATTTTCTCAACACTACCACGGACAATCACCTGGCGTTCGAGGGTAATCCACGGAAAGAGCAGAGCCGCTTGTGGATTAACAGCAATATCTTTGGCTTTTCTGCTACCGTAATTGGTGAAAAAAACAAAGCCACGGGTATCAAAGTATTTAAGCAGGACTGTCCGAAGCCCCGGCATTTTATCAACGTCCACAGTGGCCAGACTCATGGCATTAGGTTCAGGTAGCTGTGCTTCCTGCGCCTGTTTAAACCAGAGGGAAAATTGCTCTAACGGGTCATTACTCAGCGAATCTTTGCTAAGACCGGCCTGAGTATATTCTTTGCGCAGGTGACTGATATCCATTGTCCAGTATCCGGGATTGACAGAGGCAAATTCTAATGCCCCAGTGTAAAGGGTTTTGTGATACAGCAAAACGGGTAAAGGCTGAGAATTTTTTGAATCTTCTTCTTATCGCTAAACCGCGTTTAGTTGACTAGACTTGATCACTGGTTATTTTGTTTAGGACCTGCAAGTTTTGGAGTGTACTGATGAGTAAAGTAACTACTTTTATCTATATGATCATTTTTATGTTCGCGGCCCCTGCGTGGTCAGACGCCAAAAAAGGCATAGAACAGCCTTTTATTATCATTTTTGGTGACAGCCTGTCTGACGGCGCGGTCCTTGGAGACAGGAAGGGCAACAATAATTGGGTGAAGGCCGAGGGTCGCACTGAACAAACGGGTCTGGGTGCGCCTATTACCAATTGGCCAAATGATAAACCCTCTACCTGGGTTAACTTTATGACAGAAGGACTTTTTCCGGGAGAAAACGCTATGGGGCTATTGTCTCAGAGCCCTGAAAAATTAAGTAATGTTAAGGTTCTCAATGCTGCTTTTGCTTCTGCTGAAACCGGTGATAACTTTGTGAACGATAAATCAGCAAAAGCCTACGCGCCGGTTGAGGGTCAATGCACCAACTATGGTGACTTCGGTCAATACAGCTGTGTTCCCGGCGCTATAAAACAGATTGAGCTGGCTTCCAAAAAGGTTCCTGACTGGAAGATGAAGATCGCTGCGGTCGCATTGTGGGCAGGTGCTAATGACATTCTCAACAATGTTGGCAAATTGCGGTCAATTTTTGGAGAAAACCTCGATAAAAGCGATGTTTTCACCAAGGAACTTGAAAAATTAGAGCTCAAAAATGGTAATTGGACGGAGTCGTCCTTTAATCAGTTTTTTAAGGATTTGGCCGGTGATCAGTATGATACATTACACTTTTCAAACCCCATTAAAAATACCCGTAAGGCTGTTGATATTTTAGTACATGACAAGAAAGTGCCAGTTGATAATATACTTGTGATTGGCTTGCCTGATATGGGTAAGTTCCCTGCGACCGCTGTATCACCTGCTATTTCAACGTTACTGACTTTGTTAAGCCAAGGTTACAACAGTTTATTGCAATACGTGACGCTTCGCAGTGACATCAAGAAAGGATTATCATTTGTTGATATCAGCGCGTGGCAGCAGCGACAGACCAAAGACCCCGCATGGGTTCAGGACGCCCTTAAAAGAAACTGCGTTTCAGAAAAACAACAAGAGTTGTGTATGGCAGGGAGTATGCGGTCTTCCATAAAAAAACCCTACCTTTTTTTCAATGATAAACACCCGACGGTTGCGACACATAAAAAAATGTGGGAAGAAATAAAGCGGCAGGTCGAATCAACTAACAGTCAATCAATATTTACTCGTCTAATCAAAAATGCTTCACTGAGTCAGTAATAAAGTCGTCAAAGACCGCAAGTGCTGTAAGTGGCTCAGAAGGGGCCACTTAGCACTGCGATGGTAAAGTTTTTTTACCGCCTACGACCTGTGCTGACAATGAATAGTTTATCACGAAGAGTATCTAGCCCGGATATTTCATAAACATGCTCCTGGCCTTGCTTGCTCCTTGTGGCTCTAAGGGCAGTTTATGAAATATCCGGGCTAGGAGCCTGTCGGACTTAAGACAGTTTCGGCCTAAAATCCAGAAAGTGCGAGAAAGTGCGAGAAAGTGCGGCCAGAATTTCCGATCAATTTGCTTAAACAGGTCAACTATTCGCACAAAATGATCGAAAATTCTGACTCGCTCTACTGAATTTCATGCTCGAAAGCATAAGTCCGACAAGCTCCTGGGAAGTTCCCATTCCGATAGCAGGTCGCTAAAGCTGCCTGTTTTATTCGTTACAGCACCAGGCTCGCGGAAAATCAAAAAACAGGCAGGTTTTCTCACAGGTTTCCCTTTTTCCAAAAGATCATGAGCAGCTTCTGAGGGTTTTTGCCGCTGCAACCATATTTTTAAGGGCTGCGTCTACTTCCGGCCAGCTCCGGGTTTTCAAACCACAGTCAGGATTAACCCATAATTGCTCTGGTGGCAGGTGCTCAGCCGCTTTCTGCATCAGTGTTGTTATAGACGACGATTCAGGTACGTTGGGTGAGTGAATATCGTAAACACCCGGGCCAATATCATTGGGGTAATGGAACTGCTCAAAGGCATTAAGTAGCTCCATATCCGAGCGGGAGGCCTCAATACTGATCACATCGGCATCCATTGCGGCGATATACTCAATGATTTCATTAAAGTCGCTATAGCACATGTGCGTATGAATTTGAGTGCTGTCCTTTACACCACCGGCTGACACCCGAAAGCTTTTCACCGCCCAATCAAGATAGGTTGCCCAGTCTTTTTTACGCAGGGGCAGACCTTCCCGGATAGCAGGTTCATCAATCTGGATAATATCAATCCCCGCGCTTTCAAGGTCCACCACCTCGTCACGCAAAGCCAGGGCCAGTTGCAGGCAGGATTGGCTTTGATCAATATCCTCCCGGGGGAAAGACCAGCGTAAAATGGTCACCGGACCTGTGAGCATGCCTTTGACGGGTTTACTGGTCTGCTGTTGGGCAAATTGACTCCATTTCACCGTCATAGGCGCTGGTCGTTCAATATCACCAAGAATAATGGGGGGCTTCACACACCGGCTACCGTAGCTTTGCACCCAGCCAAACCCGGTGAATAGAAAACCATCGAGCTGCTCACCAAAATATTCCACCATGTCATTACGCTCTGGCTCACCGTGTACCAGAACATCCAGCCCCAATGCCTCCTGATGTTGCAGGACGGTTTGAATTTCCTTCTCCATGGCGGTTTCGTAACTTTGTAAGCTGATTTCTCCTTTTTTAAACTGGCGACGAGTACGTCGGATATCAGCAGTCTGGGGGAAAGAGCCGATAGTGGTGGTCGGATAAAGGGGTAAATCCAGCTTTTCCTTTTGTAAGGGTTTTCGAGTTTTAAAGGGCGTGGCCCGATAGGTCATACTTTCTGTCAGTGCGGATACACGCCCTTGAACGGCTGGTTTATGGATCAGGGAAGATGCCGCTTTACTGGCAACAGCCAGGTCGGAGTCCGTTAAAGCGGCTTTGTCGGCAGCCGTGGCCGTGCCATTGATGTTGCGAGTCAATACGGCAATTTCAGTGCATTTTTGTTTGGCAAAAGCTAACCAGCTACGGGTTTGATGGTTGATATCCGATTCACTGTCAAGATCCACAGGACTGTGAAGTAGCGAGCAGCTTGAGGATACCCACAACCGATCTTCGAGCCGTTCCCTGACTGTTGCCAGGGTGTCAGTCAGTCGGGTCAGGTCTGCTCGCCAGATATTGCGACCATTAACGACACCGGCTGACAGTACCTTGTAGCGGGGCAGCCGATCCAATAGAGGTGTTATCTCTTCTTTACCCTCAACAAGGTCAACATGCAGCCCGTCCACAGGCAGATTAACCGCCAGCCCAAGGTTATCACCCAATGGCCCGTAGTAGGTGGTGAGCAATGTTTTAATGGGGTGAGCTTGTAGCTTGTTGTAGGTTCCCTCAAAGGCTTGTTGCCAGGACGGCGGTAAGTCCAGAGAAAGAATCGGTTCATCAATTTGTACCCACTCAATGCCCAGGTCACTCAGTTGGGATAAGACACTGGCATACAAAGGCACCAGGTCATCAAGCAAGGATAATTTATCGAAGTCTTCACCTTTGATTTTACCGAGCCACAGCCAGGTTAAAGGACCAAGGAGAACGGGTTTCGTTTTTAGTCCAAGAGCAAGGGCTTCTTTGACTTCAGCCAGTAACAGCGTGCTGTCCAGTTTAAAGGTCTGGTTTTTTTTCAGCTCTGGGACAATATAGTGGTAGTTGGTGTTAAACCACTTGGTCATTTCACAAGCTGCTGCCGGTTGGCCGCTCGGTGCCTGGCCGCGAGCCATACGAAACAGCGTATCAATATCGGTGGCAGAAGCATCACCAAATCGTTCTGGAATCGCACCAAACATCAGGGAGTGGTTTAATACATGATCATACCAGGCGAAGTCACCAACAGGGATATAATCCAGACCTGCCTGTTGTTGAGTTTGCCAGTTACTGGCTCTGACCTGCTGACCTTCTTCCAACAATTGCTGTTGGGTGATCTTCCCTTGCCAGTATGCTTCAACAGCAAACTTTAGTTGACGTTTATTACCGATTCTTGGAAAGCCAAGGGTGTGTGAAACTGACATTGCCTGAACCCATACAGTGAAAGTGTGTTGCTGTTGTTATACAAACAGTTATACAAGCATAAAGACTGAAAAAGACTGAAAAAGACTGAAAATGGTGTCCCTGCTAAGGAGCCTGTCGGACTTATGCTTTCGAGCATAAAATTCAGTAGGGCGAGTCAGAATTTTCGATCAATTTGTGCGAATAGTTGACCTATTTAAGCAAATTAATCGGAAATTCTGGCCGCACTTTCTCGCACTTTCTCGCACTTTCTGAATTTCAGGCCGAAATTGCCTTAAGTCCGACAGGCTCCTAAGGGGCACCAGAATCATAAGGTTTACTATTTACTAGTTAGCAACTTGAATCAAACGCATTTTTTTAATAATAAAGGTGAAAATTTTTCATAATGACAGGAAGTGTTTATGGCTGAAAGAACGCTGGGGATTGAGTTACGTCATTTGCGAACCCTTGAAGCACTTAAAGACACGGGTAGTCTGGTACAGGCATCCCGTCTTCTGCACACCACCCAGTCGGCATTGTCCCACCAGCTTAAAGAATTGGAGCAGAGGATAGGCATCGAACTGTTTGTCCGAAAATCGCGCCCACTGCTGTTCACCACAGCGGGACTTCGATTACTGGCGCTGGCTGAACAGGTGCTGCCTCAGTTTAAAGCGGCAGAATATGCCCTTACTCAGCTCGCCGGGGGCGACACGGGTCGTTTGCATATCGCCATTGAGTGCCATAGTTGCTACCAGTGGTTAATGCCGACCATTGATGCTTACCGGGCAGACTGGCCCGAGGTAGAAATGGATTTTTCAGCGGGCTTTAACTTTGCCCCTCTGCCAGCCCTGGCCAGGGGAGAGTTGGATCTGGTAGTGACCTCCGATCCGGTGGATATTCCGGGGCTGGTGTTTCTCCCGCTGTTTGAATATGAAATGCGCCTGGCAGTATCCAAACAGCATCCTCTGCGGGCACAATCGTTTGTCGTCCCTGAAGATCTTGTCGATGAGACGTTAATTACCTATCCGGTACCACAGGAGCGCCTCGATGTGTTTCGTTGTTTTCTCGATCCCGCGGGTGTTGAGCCAATGGAGATTCGAACCTCAGAGCTGACTTTGATGATATTACAGCTGGTCGCCAGTCAGCGGGGAGTGTCGACCTTGCCTAACTGGGTTCTGGCAGAGTTTTTGACCAAGGATCAGATCGCTACCTTAACATTAGGGGAGAAGGGCTTGTGGTCAACATTATACGCCGCTGTCAGAGTAGAGCAGGTAACATTGCCTTATATGTCGGCCTTTATTAGCACCGCCAAGGATACTTGTTTCAGCACGCTCGAAGGCGTAGTGGCCAGCGATCCTTTACCATGATTTCAGCCAGGGTGGAACTTCTTTTAATACGGGTGGTCGAAAAAGCAGCAACAAAAATACTAAAACAAAAAACTGGAGGCGTCTTATGCAGGCTAATGGTGTTTTATCAGGTCAGGGCTCCATGGAGCCATTTGTCAATTCGGGTGATGCTGAAAATACCAACCGCCTGCAGCAGATGTATTATTCCTATGACCCCGTCAGGGGCACTTTGCTTAAGCGTGGCAACACCGCCGTAACCTTCGCCGGATTGACTGTGGCAGGTGCCGCAGGCACGACCTATTTAGCGCCACAATTGCCTTATTTTTCAAATAATGACACCACCTACAGTCACCTGGGGAATATGGCGATAAGGGTTCTGCGTGAAAATCCACTGGTCGCGGGGGCCGTGGGCGGATTAATAGGTGCTGGCGCTGCCGGCCTTATGGTGTATCGTGCTTATAACGAGGGCTTAAAACCACGCACGGCAGAGGCCGTTAAATCACTGATGCAAACAGTCATCAGGCGTGTTGAGAATAACCTCCAGGATATTGCCCGGTATAATGCCAACATTGAAGAGAATAAACGACGCTTAATTGAAAATAAAAGTGGCATGCTTGAGGAAAAGAAAGTCAATGAAAAAAGGGCAGAAGACGTTTATCAAGAAAAAATGCAAAAATATAACCTTGAAGCCGCCAAGGTGGCTGGTGAACTCAACGGGTATGTGAGTGGTATCATCGAAAGAAGGGGAAACCCGGATGTACTGCCAGGTTATGATGAGGCCCAACTGAATCAAAGACCCGATAATTATTATGCGTTGGGCAGGTCACTGTCCCGATTTATGGCTGAAGGTGATTATTCTTTTCTTTCCCAGATAGTATTAGTCAACCAATTGAAAAAGTGTCTCACTGAAGAACAATACCGGGGGGCAAAACGTATTCTTGCCAAGCTTCCCATTCAGCCGGTTAAATACAATGTTGTTGGTGTTCTTGAGAAGGAGTGGAACAGGTTGCAGGGTGAGCAACAATCAAACCAGCGAGAAGTAGGAATATTACAGCAACAGGTCAGGGAAGTATTAAAGCAATACCCTGTTCTTGAAGTAGGCGCACAGGGCAAGGTAAAAGAGCCCTCGCTTGGCGAGTTTTATAAAAATCTTCCCGAATAACAGGCTGACACAACCGGCCACAGCAGGGGAAAGGCCGGTTTAAGCGGCAGCTTTGAAGGTTGTGCCGCTGTTGCGATCTGCAATAAATGAACAACAAACAAGCATCCTGAACAGTGTGTTTTTCAGAGGTTTTAGTGGCGAACAGGTAAAAAAATTATTGTCCTCTTTACTGCAAGGCGCAATAATCTCAGTGAGTTGTCCACTAAAATAGTAAAATAAAAATCATGATACTTGCTGACGCGTGTTTTTATTGTGTTATTCGAACCTTTGTCCCTGACACCGTTTTTCGCACTGTTAATAAAGATCAAGAGCGGTAAGTTATGAAGCTCTTGATAAGACAGATTTACCATCAGTCGTGTTCCTTGCGTTACGGGCTGGCGGGAATCATCCTCCTGGCCTTGATGGCAGGTTGCCAAAGTATCTCAACCACATCCGGGGGGGAGCTTGGCGTTGATCGCCAGCAGCGTATGTTTGCCCTGCTATCAGCGCAGCAGGTGGATGAGATGGCTGACAAGGCTTACCGGGATACACTGAAAGCCAGCAATAAAAAGCAGGTGCTTAACCAGGACCGTGTGACCCTCAAAAGGCTAAGGGCCATAGCGGACAAACTTATTGCCCAGGTGGGTACCTTTCGTACTGATGCGTTAAAATGGGACTGGCAAGTCAACCTGATTACCGATAAACAGCTCAATGCCTACTGTATGCCAGGGGGCAAAATTATCTTTTACAGCGGCATTATCCATAAGTTAACGCTCACCGATGATGAGATTGCCGCCATTATGGGCCATGAAATGGCCCATGCCCTCAGGGAGCACGGACGGGAAGCCATGTCTGAGGCTTATGCTGTTGCTCTGGGGAAAAGTGCGCTATATGTGATGTTTGGGGTCAATGATGATGCATTGGCGTTAGCCGATACGGTCGTCAATTATTCTTTGACATTGCCCCACAGCCGCACCAAAGAAGTGGAAGCTGATTTGATGGGGCTGGAACTGATGGCGCGGGCAGGCTTCAATCCCCAGGCAGCAGTCACGCTCTGGGAGAAAATGAGTAAAGTCGGCGGCAATCAGCCGCCAGAATTTATGAGTACCCACCCTAATCATGATACGCGAATTAATGGCTTGGCAGCTGCCGTCCATAAAGTCAACGCCCTTTACCAACAGGCAAAAAACCCACAGTAAGAAAAACCAATGGAGCTACTGGGGTATTTTCATTAGAATGCTCCCAATTATTGATAATGTGATGATACAAAGGTGATGTTATGGATATCATGGATCAAATTAAAGAGCAGATTGAGTCACACGATATCCTGCTGTATATGAAAGGCTCCCCCAAGCTGCCCCAGTGTGGTTTTTCTTCCCAGGCAGTGCAGATTTTAATGGCCTGTGGCGAGAAATTTGCCTATGTGGATATTCTGGCCAACCCCGAGATTCGCGCTAACCTGCCCAAGTACGCTAACTGGCCGACGTTCCCTCAGCTTTGGATCAAAGGCGAGCTGGTCGGTGGCAGTGATATCGTGGCAGAAATGTACAGCAGCGGTGACCTGCAGAAAATGATTGCCGCCGCTGCCGGCGACGATGAAGCGTCAGATGAGGAAAAAACAAGCATAACCCATTGATTACGAAGTGCTTTCTCACGCGACCGAGTCTTGTCAGGGTGTTCATGGATGGGCTAGGAGCCTGTCCGAGAATAGACTACCCTACTGCGGTTGCGATAAATGGGTCTAAAAATTCCTGCTTCTTCGTCAAATAGCCCCACTATTATCCT